>CALNBW010000157.1 GCA_937874815.1 uncultured Bacillota bacterium
GGCCCTCGGCGAACACGTAGTCACCGTACCGCTACCTAACCTGCTTAAGCTGCAGGAAGGGGGAGTGGGCGATGAATGAGAAAAGGAGGGGGACCGATGCTAGATAAACTACGACAACACCCGCTGGCGTCAGCCAATTTTCGCCGCTTCTGGCTGGGTCAACTGCTAAGTATCTTCGGCACGACTTTTTCTGGGATGGCCATCACTTGGCTGCTGATGAGCCTGACCGATTCCACCTTGTCCAGAGGAATTTCTTTTACCCTAAGCATGCTGCCCAATCTGTTGTTTGCGCCTTTGGCCGGGTCCATAATTGACCGCTTTAGCCGCAGGCTGATGCTGATCATCTCCGACTTAACCCGCATCGTAATTGACCTGGCGCTCGTTTTTGTCCTATTGACAGGCTCGGTTACTGTTTGGCATATTTACGCCTTTTCCCTATTGCACGCCTTAGCCCGGGTTTTCTACAATCCTTGCCTCATTGCCTTTGTGCCTACTCTGGTGCCTCGTGAGCAATTACCTCAAGCTAATAGCGCACAGGATTTGGCCATGCGTGTAGCGATGATGGTCGGCCCAGTTGCCGGTGGACTGGCTTATGCTCAGTTGGGCGCTGCGGCTGTGATCGGTATTGATGCCCTAACCCTGTTGGCTTCTGCCTTGCTTCTTTCTTTTGTACGCGTGGACGAGAATATCTTACCCAAGGGTCAAAGAGCCTCAATGCGCGAACAGTTGTCCTCCGGTTGGGCCTATGTACGCCAAAATAGCTGGATCATTTATCAGACTAGCGCCATGTTGCTGGTGAACATGTCTAACATCATCTTCAGCATTGTCTGGCCCTTCATTCTCAAGAATCAGTTGCACTTCGGGCCAGAGCAGCATGGGGTGTTAGAATCGATTAGTTCTATGGCATCAATAGTTACAGCTATACTGCTAACCGGCTTTGTTTTGCGCTTCAGTAAAAAGCAATTACTTATCCTTTCCTTAGCTGGCAGCGGTTTGTTTACCATGGGGCTAATTTTCAGCCATAGCCTGTTCATGGTAGCATTTTTTATCGCCGCCATCGGTATTACGCGGCCTCCGCTGGCTGTGTCTAATAACTCTATTTACCAGGCGGCGGTGCCAGCTGAGTACATGGGGAGAGTGGCTGTCTTCCGCAGTTTTATTACGAACAGCCTGGTGCCTATTGCCAGCTTAGCAACTGGTGCCTTTGGCGATATGGTTTCATACAATACAAGTTTGTTCATCGCGGGTGCCATGCTGGTATTTGCGGCGCTGATTGTTTACCTCAAGGTCAACGTGGTTGAAATGCCTGAAGAGGCGGCGCAAGCCGCATAACGTAGGGAGGGATTGCATGAGTGACAAGGCTTTCTTGATTGTAGATGTAGGTAGTACCACTACCAAGGCAATTCTGATTGAACAAGCAGAAGATGGCTACCGGGTAACAGAGCGGGCTGAAGCCCCCACCACGGTAGAGAAGCCGGATGAAGATGTCATGGTTGGGGTGCGCCGTGCCATTAGTCAAATCAACAGGATTCCAGCAACGGCTCAATTCTTGGCCACCAGTAGTGCCGGCGGTGGGTTGCAGGTAATAGTGTGCGGCCTTTCCAAATTCGTCACTGCTGAAAGTGCCGAGAAAGCGGCGCTGGGTGCCGGTGCCTTACTAGTTGACGTATTTTCGCCCGATGATGGACGCAGCCTCTTTGAACAAATGGAAGCATTGCGCAAAGCCAAACCCGACATGGTGCTCTTGGCCGGTGGCATTGATACGGCTGTTAACGTAAATTTCATTATTGAATTCTGCGATTTGCTTAACTCGACTCGTCCCGTGCCTCGTTTTGGCCAGGGACACTCACTACCAGTGATTTATGCCGGTTGCCCGGCTGGGCGGCCTTTGGTGCAAGATACCCTGAGTGAGGGTTTTGATCTGCATATAGTGCCAAACCTGCGTCCCAACTTTGATGAGGAACAGTTAGGGCCTGCCCGCGATGCCATTCACGATGTTTTTTTGACCCATGTGATGGCGCAAGCCCCCGGCTATCCCGCGCTGAAGGATAGGGTTAGTGAGCCGGTTATGCCCACGCCGTTAGCAGTGGGGAGGATTATGACCCGCTTGGCAGAGCGCGATGACATAGAGATTGTCGGGGCCGACATTGGTGGGGCTACCACTGACGTTTTCTCCGTATTAGACCATGAATTCAATAGAACGGTCAGTGCCAACTTGGGTATGAGCTATAGTGCGGGTAATGTGCTGTTATCTGCCGGAGTAGAACAGATTCTACGCTGGCTGCCCTTTAGTGTTCCTGCTGCCTGGCTGCAGGATCGGGTGATGGATAAACTGGTTTTCCCAACCACTGTGCCAGAAACGCTGCTGGATTTACTGATTGAGCAGGCGTTAGCCCGCGAGGCTTTACGTCTGTCGTTGGAGCATCACGTTTCTTTGGTGACTTCTCTGAACGAACAGGCAACAGCCCTGCAAAAAGCCTTGCTCTCATATGAAGCGCAGGCAGTAGTAACCCGTGCTAAGCGGCAGATCCTGAACATGCAACGTGTTGGCCTGCTGGTCGGCAGTGGAGGCGTACTTTCCCATGCGCCGCGCCGGGCCCAGGCTGCTGCTATGCTCATGGATGCATTCGCCCCGCTCGGCTACACCGTCCTCGCTGTTGATAGCATCTTCATGATGCCCCATTTGGGAGTGCTTTCAGAGAGTGAACCAGATATTGCCTTAGCAGTGTTAGAGCGCGACTGCTTTGTGCCCCTAGGCCCTTGTGTGAGCTTGGTTTCTGCCCAGAAGACCGAACTAGGCTTGGTGGCAGGCAAGTGTACGCTACGCACATCCCAGGGTATTAACCAGTCAGAGATTCGCTTTGGCGAGGTGCTCTCCTGGCCCCTCGGGCGGGGTGAGCAAGCGCAGCTGCGCGTAGAAGCTGCATCTGGTTTCGATTTTGGTGCCGGCGTAGGGCGAGTTTTGGAGCAAGCAGTTACCGGTGGAGAAGTGGGTGTCATCATCGATGCCCGGGGCCAGTCATTGAGGGAAGTATCGCTGGCTGAGCAGCAGGCATTAACTAAACAGAGTCTGCTCGCTTTAGGTGCTTATACACCGGCAGAGCTGGATCAGTGTGCTGAGGAGGTGTTGCGTCTTGCCCGCTAGCTTTATCAGTCGCACGCGTCTCTTGCCCTATCATGGTATAGTAACCGTTCTAGAAGGAGATTGGGTGCAGGCCAGCGATGTGGTGGCAGAGCTGGAATATGTGCCCGGTGCGTTATCTAGAATACAGGCCGCTCGCCAGTTGAATATCGACTCGGCGGCTTTAATGGCCCATATGCAACGGGCTATCGGAGATAGAGTTGAGGAAGGTGACCTGCTAGCCAGCTCGATGCTTTTTGGCGAAGCTAGGCGAGTCCTGTCTACCACTAGTGGTTACATCGGGTTAGTTTCTAATAGTCTAGGCACTATATATGTTCGTCAACCAGTGCCGGTGGGCGGTGATCAGCCGGTCCACATTAATCTGCTAGAAGAGCTGAAAGTCTCCAAGTTGGCTCTTATCTCTGCACTGCGCGTGCGCCCCCCCCAGATGGTCACCCCGGGGCAGGTGCTAGCGAAGACATCGGGAGTGCAGGGGCAGGTAGTGCTCTCCCCGATTTATGGCAGGGTAGACTCGGTCGTTGATGGCATCATTACCATTATCCCTACCCATGCCCGTACCACACTTGACGCTTATTTGGCTGGGCGAGTAGAGAGGGTGATCCCGCGGCAAGGGGTAGAGGTGCGAGCCTATGCCCATGTTATTACTGGTGTTTATGGGGTTGGGGCCGAAAGTGGCGGTGAAATCTTACTGGCGGCTGGGGCTAATGAAGAGTTGGCCGCTAGTGCCGTTACAGAAGAGTGGCGG
>CALNBW010000158.1 GCA_937874815.1 uncultured Bacillota bacterium
TGGTACGGGTAGTCTGCCGGGAAACATATTCGCTCGCGCTGTAGACCATGACCCCGGCTTCGTTTTGCTGGTTACTACCCTATTGTTGCTAGCTATCGGGATTGTCATGGTCTACAGCGCGAGCGAATATGTTTCCCGGCAGACTACCCGTACCAAAGACAACCCGGAGGGGTACAATTATTACGTAGTACGCCGGCAGCTCGTTTGGGTGGCGTTAGGTTTAGTAGTGATGTGGGTTGGGTCAAAAATAAACTACTGGCATCTCTCTCGCCTGGCCAAGTTTGGTTATCTGGCAACAGTAATCATGCTGATCATGGTTAAGATACCCGGCGTCGGTGTCACTCGTTACGGGGCAACGCGCTGGCTAGGTATTGAACCCTTTATTTTTCAGCCCTCAGAGATTGCCAAGCTGACCTTAGCGCTGTTCTTAGCCCGCTGGTTTGCTGCGAGAGGCGACAAAATAAAAAGCTTTTCCCAAGGCGTTTTACCGCCGCTGCTGTTTACTGGAATCATCTGTGGGTTGGTCATGCTGCAACCAGACCTGGGGACCACCATAGTGATTTTTTCTATTGCAGCTGTGCTCATTTTTGTGGCTGGGGCCCAGTGGAAACATATCATCGGCCTCGGCATTGCTGCTGTAGCCGGCACTTTTGCCCTGATTTTCGTTGCTGATTATCGCGTAGAGAGGCTCTTAAGCTTTCGTAACCCCTGGTTAGATCCTTTAGATACGGGCCATCAGTTGATTCAGTCCTTTTATGCTCTGGGCCCTGGCGGTTTGTTTGGTAGGGGGTTAGCTCAAAGCGTGCAGAAACGCTTTTATCTGCCTTTCCCCCATACAGATTTTATTCTTGCTGTAATTGGGGAGGAACTCGGTTTTGTTGGCACCGCTACTGTTGCTCTGCTGTTCGCAGTGTTTATCTGGCGTGGCCTGAAAATCGCCCTCAATGCGCCCGACAATTTCGGTGTTCTTTTGGCTAGTGCTTTAACGGCAACGGTCGGCCTGCAAGCAATTATCAACATCGCCGTCGTTACCGGCAGCATCCCGACAACCGGTATTCCCTTGCCTCTAATCAGTGCGGGAGGTTCCTCCCTGATTTTCACCCTGGGGGCGATCGGTGTCCTGCTCAATATCTCCAAATACTCGCGTGAATGACGGTGATGAAATGAAAGTGTTATTGACCTGTGGTGGCACAGGGGGACACATCTATCCCGCAGTAGCAATTGCTAAGGCGTTGCAGGCGCAAGATCCCACAGTGCAGATTTTGTTCGTGGGAGCCGAATATGGCATGGAAAAGGAATTAATTCCACGCGAGGGGTTCCGCCTAGAGACCATCACGGTGACGGGGCTTTCTCGCGAGAACCCCTTGGCGGCGGCCCGTAGTTTGTGGCAAGCCGGCAGCGGTCTGTTCCGGGCCAGTCGTATCATTGGTAAGTTTCGGCCGGACGTTGCCATTGGCACCGGCGGTTATGTTAGCGGCCCTGCAATTCTAGCTGCTTCGTTACGGGGAATTCCAACTCTAATCCATGAACAGAATGCGTTCCCCGGGCTGACAACCCGCATGCTTTCTCGTTTCGCCAGCATAGCGGCTGTCAGTCATGACGCGGCCGTGGCCCGCTTGCCTAAGGCTAAACGGACGGTAGTGACCGGGCTTCCCATTCGGCCCGCCTTCTATCAGACACTGCGAATGTCGGCCAGAACTAAGCTGGGTCTCCCAGCCGACGCTACAGTGATTTTATCAGTTGGTGGCAGTGGCGGTGCAGAGAATATCAACCAGACAGTCTGCCAGGCTGCTCCCCATTTATTAGCAAATAAAGAGATTGTCTTGCTACAAGTGAGTGGTGACAGGTACTATGATAGTGTAGCAAGCATAGCAGAGTCCCTAGGTTGGCCTGATGCTTGGCCCGAAAGATGGCAGATTATCCGCTTTATGCAGGACATGCCTGCTGCTTTGGCAGCTGCCGATCTAGTTATCTCTCGGGCTGGAGCTAGTACCTTAGAGGAAATTGCTGCGGTGGGCATACCAGCCATCGTAGTGCCTTCCCCCAATGTTACCGATAACCACCAGGAGTATAATGCTCAGGCAATGGCCCAGCAGGGCGCAGCTCTAGTAATTCTAGACAATCAATTGACCGAGGCGAGCCTGCTCTCCAGCGTCAATCGCTTGCTACAGAACCCAGCCGAGCTTAAGGCAATGGCTATAGCATCCAAGCAAGCCAGTCATCCGCGAGCGACCGAGGAGTTAGTCGCTTTGGTTAGGTCTTTGGCATTGTCCTAACCAATGTTGGTAGACAAGCTTGCAGTCACATAACCTAGCTTTTGGCCATACTATAAAGATGTAGAGCCAGGCGATAGGGCAACAAGATGAGGGTGGGGTGACCACAAACCGATGGAAAGAATAGTAATTGCAGGGGGGAGGCCCCTGACCGGCAAGGTGCGTATCGGAGGAGCCAAGAACGCTGCCCTGCCTATCCTAGGCGCGACACTACTTACCGAGTCGCCATGTATAATTAGGGAAGTTCCGAATCTGACCGACGTAGAAGTGATGCGGAGCATTTTGCAGCATTTAGGGGCAAAAGTGGAAGTAACTGGCGACACAACTACGGTCGAGGCGGCCACGCTGTCTTCGCTTATCGTGCCCGAGCATCTAATGCGGGAAATGCGCTCATCGATCATAGTGATGGGCGCATTTCCCGCATTAGATGCTCGGGCAC
>CALNBW010000159.1 GCA_937874815.1 uncultured Bacillota bacterium
AGCCCTTACTAGCCTGTAAAACGTTGCACTCACGCTACGGTAGAAGGCCGATGGGGTCCTGCGTAGGCACGATTGGCGCTAGCCTGTGCCCAGTAGTACCCCTCGGCCCCGGAGCTGTTTGCGCCGGCCCCTTTGTTTGTCCAGCAGCCCATGCCCCTACTCAGCCAGCATGATCTGTTCCAGCTGCAGTGGCTCGACATACTCCTGGCCCCGATAAGCTCGCATATTACCACCAGAAATTTCGTCTATCAGGGCGATGTGCTTATCCTCTCCTACTCGGCCAAACTCGAGTTTGATGTCGTAAAGCTCAAGGTCTTTCTTGGCCAGTTCTTCTTTTACGATAGCCCCAATCCGTCTGGTTAACTGGACCAGCGTCTGGTATTCATCTTTGGTCATGATACCCAGCATTTCTAAGGCCTTGTCAGTGATTAAGGGATCGTTTCTAGCGTCATCCTTTAGGGTAACTTCTACATAAGAATCGAGCAGATCGCCTTCGCGACAGTATTTCCCGTAGCGGCGATAGAAGCTACCAACTGCCCTGTATCTGAGAATAACTTCGACTCCTTCACCAAAGGCCTCCGCTGGCTTTACGGTCATAGTGCCGTTTTCCATATCCGCATCCACGTAATGAGTGGGGATGCCCTCGTTGTTGATTCTTTCAAAGAAGAATTTCGTCAGCCTAAGGCACGACTTACCTACGCCCGCGATTGTCAATCCGACCGTATTCGCGCCCGGGTCAAAGACTCCGTCAGCGCCGGTTACATCATCCTTGAACTTCAACAAGTAGTTCCCGTCGCCCTTGTCATACACGTCTTTGGTTTTGCCCTTGTAAACTATTTTCATGAGATCACTCCTCGTCAGCTCAGTAAACACGGTTCAATCATAGCATAACCTTATGACCGCGTATCAAGCTCGGTACGACTGCAAAAACTCAATGAGTGCAACCACGCTTTCCTCTGTAGTTGCCCAGGAGGTAACCAGGCGGATAGCACTGTGCGTAGCATCAACTTCCGCCTGTACGGAGAACACAAATTGCTTGGCGAGCTGTTCTAGCAAGTCATTGGGCAAAATGGGGAAGAGCTGATTGGTGCAGGGCGGCGTATAAAAGGCATAGCCACAATCCTGTAGTGCTAGCGCAACTCGCTCCGCCATATGATTAGCATGCTCAGCGAGTTCAAAAAATAGGTTGTCTTGAAACAGGGCTTCGAACTGAATGCCGGTCACGAAGCCTTTGGCCATCAAGGCTCCCCGCTGCTTAATCAGGAAGCGGAAATCCGTTTTGAGGCCTTCCCGGCAAATCACGAGCGCTTCTCCCAGCAAAGCCCCATTTTTTGTGCCACCTATATAGAACACGTCCACTAGGCGAGCAATCTCTGCCAGTCGCAGGTCATTCGCCTTGCAGGTGAGGGCAGCGCCCAGGCGGGCTCCATCTAAGAAGAGTAGCAGCCCTTGGGCGCGGCAGAGGTCGGAAATGGCGGTTAGCTCAGCTTTGGTATAGATTGTTCCCAGCTCAGTAGAATTAGAGATACAGACCATCTTGGGTTGCACCATATGCTCATCGCTATGATGTTTCAGGGCGGCCTGAATAGCGGCAGGGGTGAGTTTGCCGTCTACGCCGGGCATGGCGACTACCTTATGCCCAGTAGCCTCAATCGCCCCCGTTTCGTGCACATTGATATGACCGGTCTCCGCGGCAATGACGCACTGGTGCGGTCGCAGGAAGGCCGAAATCACTAGCAGGTTGGTTTGGGTGCCGCCGGGAATAAAGTGAATGTCTGCGTTCTCTCGTTCAATGAGCTTCTTAATGTGTTCCTTTGCTCGCTGGCTGTGTATGTCTTCGCCATAGCCAACATTCTGCTCCAGATTGGACTGCATCATCATCTGCAAAATGCGAGGGTGCGCTCCCTCGCTATAATCGTTCATAAAACTATACATGCTGCGATCATCCCTTCTAGATAACTTCGTCTGATGCTAAGTAGTACTATGATATCTTTCAACGCGTTAACCTATTTTCCTGTCAGGGATAGTAGCCTAGCATTAGTCTTACTTTAGCCCGCCGGAAATTATTGGCAGGCGAAAGGTCCGTCCCCTGTCCTGAAGGCGTGGCCCTTATAAATTGCAATTTACACATTGACATTGTAAAGGCTATCTTATATATTTATTGTGATGGATTGAGGGGAGTGCATTTCTATGAAACGGGATCTGACCCAGGGTAGCGTTACTGGCAACCTAGTAGCCACGGCCATTCCCATTATGCTGGGTTCTATGGCCCAGATGCTGTATGAGTTGGTCGACATGGCCTGGGTGGGGCAGCTTTCCGCCAGCTCTGTGGCCGCCGTCACCATTTTTACTACCATCTATTTCATGACCTTTGTTCTGAATAACATTGTCGGTAATAGCTCGGTGTCGCTCATTTCGCAGAGCTTCGGCTCCAAAGACCACGAGAGAACAGAGCGGGTGGTAGAGCAGACTCTGGTTTTCAAGGCACTCCTGGCTGTCGTGGCCAGTGTGATAACATTGCCTTTACTGCCTTACCTACTACGCTTATTCACGGACGACGCAGTCGTTCTGAACGAGGCCCTGGCCTATGGGCAATTGCGCATAATCATGTTGCCGGTCATGTTCAGCTCGCTGACTGTAGCCACCGCCTTACGCTGCGTTGGCGACTCCAAACGGGCCATGCAGATTATGTTTGTCTCCGCCGGACTCAACGTGGTGCTGGACCCGCTGTTGATTTTCGAGCAAGTACCTCTGCTAGGAATCCCGGGCATGGGGTTAGGGATCTTTGGCGCAGCTTTGGCCACGGAGATTTCAGCCGCCCTCGCCTTTATCTTTGGTGCTTGGATACTCTTCTCCGGCAAATCCCAAGTGCAACCGAAGCTGCACGGCTTACTGCGTCTGGATTGGGAAATTGACTGGCAGCTATTGAAGATTGGCTTGCCGCTAAGCTTGGAATCGTTGCTCCGTAGCGTGGGCGATGTCCTGGTTTTGCGCCTTGTGTCTGGCTTTGGCACCATTGCGCTGGCGGCCATGGGAATAGTACAGCGCCTGGTTGGTTTCTTGTTTGTTCCCCTGAATGGCCTCATGTCTGGCGGCAGCACTATTGTGGGGCAGAATCTAGGGGCGCAAGACGTCGGTCGGGCCGAGCAGACTGCTAAAGCGGCAGCTTGGTTGGGGCTGGGGAGCATGACCGCGCTTTCCCTTTTGGTTGTACTCCTACAAACGCAGATTTTCCGGTTGTTCACGGCCGACCCAGCTGTAATTGACATGGGCCGCAGCGCCCTCATCGCCTTGCTGCCGATGTTGGTAATTGCTGGCTTTACCCTTGGACTTGCCGCTGCCTTAGCTGGCGCGGGGTATAACATGCCGTTCCTAGTCTCTGGTATTGTGGCCCGTTGGGTAGTGCAGATACCATTCCTGCTAGTGACGGTGAAATTGCTGCACTTACCTTTCATCTATGCTGCCTTTAGCTTCACAGTCTCCGAGCTTGCCGGTAGCTGCATCATCGTTGCTGCCTATCTGCGGGGGCGTTGGCGCACCTGGCGGGTCATAAAATCTGAACCAGCTGCCGAGCCGGCAACAGCCTAAGAGTGCCGCGCTGCTGCGCTTAATGAACTAACTTATAGGTCTTGCGTAGGGGGCCCGCTGGCCGCCCATAGGCCAGACAGAAAAAGGGAGTGCTGCAAACCATTGCAGGCACTCCCTTTTAGTGTTAGTAATTGCTTAACGCTCCGGCGCAGCTTCTAAGGCATCAGTAACGGCTTCAATCAGACCTTTACTGGTATAGCTGGCACCGCTAACTGCATCGACCTTCACGCTCTGTTTCTCAATGATCGCGGCTGGAATCAGCTCAAAGGCAGGATCACTCACGTAATCCGTCTCTTTGTGCGACAAAACCGTAATTTTGGTAACGGCACCATTGGCGACTTCAACTCGCACTTTGAGCTCACCGCCAAAACCTTGGCCAATTCCTTCGTAGGTGCCATCGGCAATCTTGTCGAATTTCAAACTCGTGTCTGGAATAGCGGCACGCACGGCTTCCATGATACCTTTGCTAGACAGGGTAGCGCCAGTGGTGGCATCAACTTTCCAATGCTGTTTTTCCACAATGCGCGGCGGGACCTCTTTCACTGCGTCGGTGTATACCTCCGGTGTGTCCTCGATGGAGACAACCTCCACAGCAGTTATCTTCCCACCTTGAACAGTCACTTTCACCTTAATATCACTCTTGAAGCCAGGAGCAGTACCCTCGTAGACCCCATCCTTTACTTTGGCCAGATCCCAATTATCCTCGGGGTCAAGCTTTAGCACATGGGTTTTGTAGAGCTCCAGGGCATTACTGACGCTCGATAACACTCCCCGGGAAGAAACAGTGGCCCCAGTGATCATGTCAACGTTCTTGCCAGCGATAAGTTGCTCGTCATGGGCCCGACCGTTGAACTGCTGCAAGAATTTTGGCTCCAAGGCGCGGGTGCCAATACCAATGGTTTCGCCATGCTCAACCACTTCAACACCGCCGATTTTGCCGCTCTCGTCAACAGCCACTAACAGGCGCATTTCCCCACTGTAGCCTTTGGCTGTACCTTCTAAGATAGCACCGACAACAGCTTCGCCGCGGTATCCTAGATAGTAAACGCCACCATCCTCTGGTTCGATCTTTTCAAAACGCTCGGCTGCGGGAACCAGTGCCTGCAGCTTGCTCATCAATGCTTTTTCTTGCCTTTCAACAATTATATCTCCCGTAACAGCATGGACAACAGCCAATGATGCGCCAGCAATTGCACAAACAAGACCCAAAATGGCTCCCAACTTGACTATTTCTCGCATCATTCTCTCCTCCCTTACTTGCATATCGCGCGGTCAGTGCGTCTGCTCTCTCTAGTTTACTGCAGTTCATCATGCTTTTGCAATGTATGGTTGCATTTATCCTAACTGCGATCAGCAATTATCATCGTCCCCTGGTAAACCCACTTGCACGAGGATAGTTATATTCCAGCCGAATGTTTTACTGAACACTGAAAACATATCCGCAGTAGGATATAATAGGGGTACAGATGAATGTTCGCATTGCTAATTTTTGTGCTGTTTCTTGCTAGCTATTACTAGACAAGATGGCCAACTATAACCTAAGTGCTGTGACGTTGACATTGTTCGTTCATATCTTGGTTGATTGGGGGTATCATTTTGCCTTTAACTACTACTCCGTCAAGAGCCAGAGTAGCGGCAATAGAGGTCTATGCAGAAATAGATCATTTGAATGAGCAAGCTGCTAGCCTGGAAAGGGTATCGCCGTCCCAGATGCTGAAAAAGGCCCAGCAGGCCCATCAGCTTGCAACAACAGCGGGTTACGCCAAGGGAATTGCCCGCAGCCTGGCGCAAATGGGGAAGGCCCATGTGCGTTTGGGTAACCTGGTGGAGGCAGACCAATTCCTGGCGCAAGCCCAGGCAAGCGAAGTTGGGGACCCGCAGTTGCAGGGAGAAATCTTCAGTAACCGGGGCATCAATTACATCTACTCGAGAGTATACGACAAAGCCTTTGCTGCTTTCCATCAGGGCCTTGACTTGGCCAGAAATAGTGGCAATCAGGTACTAGAAGCGCAACTTCTGAACAATATTGGAGAGATTTATCGCGAACATAAAGATTTTGCCACGGCCATTGCTTATTACAATCAAAGCCTGGAAGCGCAGCGAACACTACCAGACTTTAAGCGTAAATCGGTTCCCGTGGCCAATCTAAGCACCGTTTATCTGGAGATGAATGACCTGGATAATGCCGAGCTTTATGCTAGGCAGGCCCTCGACGTAGCGCGGGAGCAGAACGATCAGATGATAGAATCGGCTTGCTTGCAGCAGCTTGGTATTATCGCTAAGCGACGGGGTCAGCAAGAGCAGGCAATAGAGTATTTAGAAGCAAGCCTAGAGATTTATCGCAGTACCAAGGAAACTATTCATACTACCGAGGTACTGCTTGCTTTCCACGAGTTGTATTTTGATGCTGGAAATGTTGAGCTCTCCCTACAGTATCTGGAGAGAGCGCTGCATCTAGCAGAAGAAGCTGATTCACTCGCGTTGCGCGTAGATATTTATACAGAGATGGCCAGGGTATATGAGTACATAGGGGATATGCAGAAGGCCTTATTCTATTACAAACAATACCAGGCCACGATGGTAGCGATAGATAAAGCAGAGCGGGAGCAGCGTCTACGCGCCATCGACATGCAGATAGCGGCCGACGAGTCTTTTCGGGAAAAGGAAGCCTATCGCTTGCTGAATGAGGAATTGGACCGCAGAGCTAAAGATCTGGAAGAGGAGATTCTAACGCGACAAGCAATCAGCGATATTGGTAGAAGCATTACCGCAACACTAGATTTACAGCATATTTTTGATCTGGTCTATCGGCGCATGCAACAGGTGATGCCGGCCGATTGCTTTGGCATAGGGTTATACGATGCCACTACCAATGCAATTGAGTATCTATACTTAATGGAAGATGACAACCCGGTGGAAGGGTATAGCACTAGTTTGGAAAACACCAGTAGCTTCGCGGTCACGTGTTACCAGCAAAGGCAAGGTATGCTGATCAACTCCTATGACGAAATCATCTCCGTCTTCGCTGATATTACTCCGCGTAGAGAGCCGTCGATGGCAGCCATCATGTTCCAGCCCCTAATGGTAAAAGGCGAGAGTATCGGTGTTGTCACTGTGCAGAGCCGTACGGAGCGGGTCTATGGCCAAAAGACACTGGACGTGCTGGGTATGCTGGCCTCGTATTTATCCATTGCCATTCTGAATGCCCGTAGATCAGAAAAACTACAGGAGGAAATACAGCAGCGCCAGCAGGTGGAGCAGCAGTTGCGGCAGTTAAATCGAGAACTAGCGCGCCTCTCCAATCGGGATGGCCTCACTAACGTGGCCAATCGGCGCTACTTCGACCAGACCCTGCAGCATGTCTGGCATAGAGCTTTGCGCCAACAGCTATACGTGTCGTTGTTGCTGATAGATGTGGATTTCCTGAAGAAATATAATGATCTGCATGGGCATTTGTCTGGGGACGATGTGATTAGGGGAATTGCACAGGCCCTGGAGCAAAGCGTCAAGCGCAGCACCGATCTGGTTGCTCGCTATGGTGGCGATGAATTTGTCGTATTGCTAAATGATACCGATACCACGGCGGCAGTCGCGGTAGCGGAGACCATTCAGCGCAACGTGGCCGCTTGCTGTAGCACGTTGCCCCAGCTAGAGCGGTCAACGCCCTTAACGGTTTCCATCGGGCTGGCGACAATGATGCCCGATGCCAACAGCCATTCGCGTGATCTGATCGCTCGCAGCGACCTCGCCCTCTACCAAGCCAAGCAGGCCGGCCGCAACTGCATCCGGGTCTACTAGGACAGGGGGACGGAGTTTTGGCCTGCAAAATATTCCCATCCATCCAGGAAGGTAAAAACCCGGCCGCGGGTTGCGGACCGGGTTTTTGTTGGTTTTCTTAAGGCCTTTTGTCGCTTCTCTTGGCAGCTGCTACACCTTGGTCGCTTTCCAGTGACCAGATTTATAACGGAAGTAGATGAAAGCGGAGCGCGTAGCTTGGTCAATCGCAGTTGCCAGCCAAGCCCCCATCAGGGCCCAACCTAATACGTTGACGAACAGTTTAGCCAGGGAAACACGCACAAAGACTACGCCGACCAAAGTAGATATAAGCGGCCAGCGGGTGTCGCCGGCGCCCCGTAAAGCACCGGCCAGGATGAACTGGGTTGACTGCAGGGTCTGCACGAGTGCGATAATCTTGAGCACGTCAGCCGCGCTCTTGATAACCAGGGGATCGTCAGTGTACATAGAGGCTAAAAGCCCGCCGCCAAAGAAGAAAATTACCCCCATGAAGGCAGCTACCATGTTACCAACACGCCTGGTCTCCCAGCCATAGGTTTCAGCCCAGTCGGGCCGCTTGCGGCCCAAACTGCGCCCCACAAGCGATGTGGCTGCCATACCAAACCCCATGCCGGGAGAGAAGGATAGCCCCATAATATTCATGCCAATCTGGTGGGCAGCATAGACCATGGTGCCCAGACCAGAAACAACGCGTGTGTAACTGATCATACCAAAGCGCATAATCACCTGTTCCAGCATGGCTGGCGCACCGACCTTAACGATGCGGTTTATCAGATCAAAACGAGGTGCGAATTTGTCTTTGAGTGAGATGCGTAGTACGGATTTCCCATTAGAAATGGCGTATAAGGCCATGAACATGCCTACTAGCCGCCCAAAGGATGTAGCTAAGCCAGCTCCATAAACCTCCAAGCGCGGGAAGCCAAAGTGACCGTTGATTAAAAGGTAGTTAGCAACAACGTTGACTCCGTTGCTGATCAAGTTGTAGCGCATAGGTGTGCGGGTATCCCCGGCACCGCGTAGCATGGCCGTAACACACATGCCGATGGTTTGGGGGATAAAACCGTAGGCGATCGTTCGCAAATAGTCTACAGCATAGCCAACGGCATCCGGCTCCGCTCCCATAAATAACACTATCGGTTCAGCGTAGAAATAGAGGGTAGCCGTGGCCACAACACCGAGTGCCGCAATGATCAGCAGCGACTGGCGAGCTGCCGTATTGGCCTCAGCTATTTCTCCCGCGCCGATAAAGCGAGCCACCAGTGCCGTGGTGCCAACGTTTAACGCCATAAAGGCTGCCATGGCCAGGAAGATAGGCTGGGTGGTCAACCCGACAGCGGCAATCGCCGCAGGGCCCACGCCACCCACCATGATCATATCGACCATGCTAAAGACCTGAACTAACAGCTGTTCAACAACAGCTGGCCAAGCCAGATGCAAAACATCATGGCGCGCATCTTGTATAGTTAGCTCTTCTCTTTGTTCTAGGCCAACTGCTTGCGGTTGTGTCACAGCCATCGCCTCATCCCCCTAATAATTCGTTAAGCAAATCTTTCTGTACCCGTTAAATATAGCATTTTAACTTTGGGTTCGTCAAACATTTAGCCCTAGTGGTCGCAGCTAAATAACTATTGATGAAAAATTTGTGCCGCCACCAGGAGCATTCTATAATAGTGGTAATGAGATTACTATTGGGAGGTTGTATAAAATGAGACCAACGCCGCACATTAGCGTAAACTCGCCCGGCCAGATTGCTGAAACAGTGTTAATGCCCGGAGATCCGTTGCGCGCCAAGTTCATTGCAGAGAACTTCTTGGAAAACCCAGTGCAGTTTAATGCTGTCAGAAACATGCTGGGTTATACCGGCACCTACAATGGCAAGCCAGTTTCCGTAATGGGCTCTGGCATGGGCATCCCTTCTATAGGTATCTATTCCTATGAACTGATTCATTTCTATGGGGTCAAGAACCTGATTCGAGTGGGGTCGTGCGGGGCATTTCAACCGGGCCTGAAGGTGCGGGATATTGTTCTGGGTATGTCGGCCTCTACTAACTCCAATTATGCTAACCAGTTTGGTTTGCCGGGGACCTATGCTCCTACGGCATCCTGGCCGCTGCTAAGGAAGGCCGTTGCTGTGGCAGAAGAGAAAGGTTACCCCGTCAAAGTGGGTAATATCCTGTCTTCCGATATCTTCTATGATGCTGATCCTGAGGCCTGGAAACAATGGGCTAAGATGGGAGTGCTGGCAGTTGAAATGGAAGCGGCCGCGCTATACATGAATGCCGCTGCTGCCGGCGTCAATGCCCTCTGCATTCTCACAGTGTCCGATTCGCTGGTTTCGAAGGAAGCTTTGCCGGCAGCAGAACGCGAGCAAACTTTCACGCAGATGATGGAAATCGCACTCTCCCTCGCCTAACCAGGACAGGGGGACGGAGCTAACGCCTGCAATTTATTTACAAAAAGAAGAGGGTGGCAGTTGATAATCGCGACATACGATTACCAACTGCCACTCTCTGCTAGGCCCGCTCAACGATGCCCTTGCCAAGGCCAGTTACTCGCGCTATTTGCCGGATGCTCACCCCCGGCATCTGTTTCAGTGCGTTTAGTACTCGGCGTCTTTCGGGGCGCTCAAGGCTAGCTAATGATTGGCCTGGGCTCCAGTTGGGCAGGAGTTGCTGCAGATAAGCCTGCACCTCGCGATCCGCCACACGTTTTACTTCCACCATTTCCAAAATATTGGGGACATTTTCCTGCTCCGGTGGGGCTTGCCTCAGGAAATGCAGCAGTTTCTCAGGGCCACCCATGATTCCGCGGGCCAGATCAGTTGTCACCAATCCTGGCACTCGTCCCCGCCCACCAGCATATTCGTAATGGCTGCTCCAGGGATAACCGTGGATCTCCTGGCAAAGCCCCGCCTTTACTGGATTCTGTAGGATATAGCGCAGCACAGTTAAGAAGTAGCCGTCATCTTCAACAACCTCGCTGTGAAAACGCCCCTGAAAGACGTAGCCTACACGACCATGCTTCCCGTTGAACCAAGCAGCATACGCCACGCCAATGCGCCGCATGCTTTCGCCAATAGGTTCTTCCCCCTCCGAAACCAAAAGGTGCACGTGATTACTCATGAGGCAATAGGCATGTACCATCAAGCCGTATTCTTTCTGCAAACGCCTTAATAGATTCAGGTATCGTATTCGGTCATCATCATCCAGAAAGATGTTTGCTTGGCTAATACCGCGCGACATCACATGATAGATACCGGTTCGGCTGCGTTGCCGTGCTTCTCGTGGCATTTTTTCACCCCTAGTTCTTATTTAAAATGGATATTTGCACACTTCGATCAGCATGCAAGCGGAATTTTTTTGCAGGCCAAAACTCCGTCCCCGTGTCTTGCCCTTCCTTATCTCAACATTCTATATTCGTATCGTTTTTACCTGCAAGAAATAACACTAAGAAAAAAGGACTAGCCATTGAGGGTAACTTGGCTAGTCCTTGCTGCCTCGGAGTGAGGCTTGGTGAAAGTGGGGGAAAAGGGATAAACTTGCAGGCTAAAACTCCGTCCCCCTGTCCTAGAAAGGGCCGAGGTCGTGCTGGAATTTGGCCGCCAGGGCCGTTTGCCAGTCAGAGGTTGGCTGCAGGCGCCCGAAGAAAAAGCGTAGGTTCTGAGGCTCTTCAGTGAAAGTAAGCCCACCGATTAGCTGTCGATTCTCGTACAGCCAGTGTATTCTATCGATCGCATATTTGATCTGAGATAAAGTAAATACTCGCCGTGGCAAGGCTAAGCGGACTAATTCTAGAGGAGAGAAGACTTCTCGACCATGTTGGTCTCGCTGTTCTGAAAGGGTGCCACGCTCCATGCCGCGGATACCGCTAGCTAGGTAAAGGGCCGCTGCTAGGGCCCCAGCCGGGTACTGGGCCTGGTTTACCTGCGGGAGAAAGGCAGCAGCATCTAGATGGCATCCCAGGCCACCTGCTGGCGTTACCACTGGTATACCTCGTGCTGCCAACTGCTCAACCATGTAACGGATAAACTCTGGGCCGTGGCTAATCATGTCCTCATCCATGGTTTCTTCCAACCCTACGGTCATAGCTTCCATTTCACGGACGGACATCCCGCCGTATGTTAGAAAACCCTCGTAAAGTGGGACCAGCTCTCGTAGTTGGGCAAACAGACTATCGTCGCGCAAGCAAACTCCTCCGCCACGAGCGCAACCCAATTTGCGCCCCGAAAAATAGAAAACATCGCAGAGAGCAGCGATCTGCTGGGTGATGGCGCGAATACTGAGCCCGGCGCATTCCTGCTCTCGCTGCTTGATGAAGTAAAGGTTATCGGCCAAAAGGCTCGCATCAAGCACCAACAGCAGCTGGTATTGATCACAGACGCGGCGCACTGCCCGCAAGTTGGCTAAGGAAAATGGTTGCCCACCAAGCAGATTCCCGCCAGCTTCCATGCGAACAAAGGCTATGCGTTCACGCCCTTCTTTCTCAATTAGATCCTCAAGTTGTTCCACGTCAATATTGCCTTTAAACGGGTGTCTGCTATTTACCTGCATGCCCTCAGCGCAGGTCAGCTCTACCACTTGCCCTCCTCTAAGGATGATGTGGGCTTTGGTAGTAGTAAAGTGCACATTCATAGGAACGATCATGTCGGGCTGCACCAATACTTGTGCTAGTAGATGCTCGCAGGCCCTACCCTGATGCGCCGGTAAGAAGTGCTTGAAGCCAAACAGTTCCTGTACCTTTTGTTCCAGCCGAAAATAGGTTTCGCTGCCTGCGTAGCTATCATCGGCCAGCAACATGGCGGCCTGCTGCCGGTCGCTCATTGCATTTACGCCGCTATCGGTCAGCATATCTAGGAAAATATCCTGGTTCCGCAGCAAAAACGTGTTATTACCTGCAGCTGTAATTGCCTCCAGGCGCCTTGTTACCGGTGGTAGCGTTAGTTTCTGCACGATGCGCACTTTGTGCATCTCTAGGGGGAAGGTTTCTTCACTCCATATCTTGATCTTTGTCATGCTTCCTCTTCCTTTCTTTGCCCCGTGATATGGTTTTGCCAAATATGGATAGTCAACATCCATGGAACCACCCCCCCCTTATAATCAAAAAACCCCGCCCTTTGAAGCCAAAGGGCGGGGTTAACCGCGTTACCACCAATGTTCACTGACATCTCACGATGTCAACCTCGTCAAGTACGCTGCCTAGTTGCAGTTATACTCTAGCGCTATAACGGGCGCGGGTCCCGGCGGCAGCCTACTTGAACAAGTCTTTCAGTGCGCAACTCGCGAGATGTATTCAAGACCCACTTCCTCGCACCTCTCAGCTGCCGGTTGCTTTCTGTCAGGAAGTTATGGGGTTCTACTTCTTCTCGGTCAACGTTTTTCTTATTGACCATTGTACCTACCCAGTGCTGAATGTCAAGCCTGAAAGCAGGTTCCAAAAATTTGCAGGCGAAAACTCCGTCCCCCTGTCCTAGGCGCGCCGGAGGGCGAGGGTGCAGTTGTGCCCGCCGAAGCCGAGGGAGTTGGAGAGCGCCGCCCGAATGGGTAGGGCGCGGCCTTGGTTGGCGACGTAATCTAGGTCGCAATCCGGGTCTTGCGTATTCAGATTGATGGTCGGATGCACGTACCCTTCCTGGATCGACAGTGCCGTCACAGCCAATTCAACCGCGCCGGCCGCGCCTAACAGGTGGCCAATCATGGACTTGGTGGAGTTTACAACCAGTCTATCAGCCTTTGCCTGAAACACGTTTCGAATAGCTAACGTTTCCAGACGGTCGTTCATGTCGGTGGACGTACCATGAGCATTGATGTAGTCAACGTCGCTCGGCCCGAACCCAGCGTCGGCCAGAGCCAACTGCATAGCCCGGGTTGCTCCTTTGGCCTCGGGGTGTGGCGCAGTCACGTGGCTAGCGTCGTTGGTGGCTGCATAGCCCACTAACTCAGCGTAAGCCGTGCCGCCGCGTCGCACTAGGTGGGCCTCCGTTTCCAGAACAAGCACGGCAGCCCCTTCACCCATCACAAAACCATCCCGTTCTAAATCAAAGGGACGGCTGGCTGTCTGCGGATCGTCGTTGCGAGTGCTTAGGGCCCTGAGGGCGCAGAATCCAGCTAAGGCAATGGGGTTGACAGAGGCCTCGGTGCCTCCAGCTAAGATTACATCGGCCTCGCCCCTCTGTAAGCTACGCAATGCCTCGCCGATAGCCTGCCCGCCGCTAGCGCAGGCCGAGACGATGTTGTTGGCTGCACCCGTAAAGCCGTAGCGGATGGCAACCTGTCCGGCCGCCATGTTACCAATCATCATGGGCACCAGGAAGGGGCTAATTTTGGCGGGGCCTTTGGTAAGCAAAATCTCGTGCTGCACCGCCAGAGTCTCTAGCCCCCCAATACCAGAGCTGACATAAACGCTAGCCTTCTCCGGCTCCACTTGCTTGAGGTCGAGCTGGCTATCTTGGATGGCCAGCTCCGCCGCAGCCAGGGCGAATTGCACAAAGCGATCAGTGCGCTTAGCTTCTTTCTTTTCCATGAAATCGCTAGGGTCAAAAGCGGTAACCTCGGCAGCAATACGGGTGGGATAATCGCTGGTATCAAAGCGGGTAATAGGCCCGACTGCCGCTACCCCCGCCTTTAGCTTGGTCCACACATGGCCTTTACCAAGACCCAGGGGGGTGACCAGGCCTATGCCGGTGATGAAAACTCTCCGCATTCTTTTTACCCCCTTAGGCCCTGCTGGCGATGTAGTTGGCAATATCTTGCACAGTGAGGATGTGCTGCATTTCCTCTTCTGCTATTTTGAGACCGAAGGCCTCTTCCAACTCCATGACGAGCTCTACCATGTCGAGGGAGTCAGCGCCCAGGTCGTCCTTTATCTTCGCCTCGGCAGTGATTTCGGCAGCTTCCAGACCTAGCTGTTCAGCGATGATTGCTTTTACCTTATCAATAGTGTTCACTGTTTCACCTCCTTTCGTTGCCTGCTAGGGCATGAGCAGGCCGCCATTGACACTGAGCACCTGGCCGGTAATGTAGTCGGCCTTGTCGCCCACGAGAAAGGCCACGGCCAGCGCTACATCGCGGGGTGAGCCTGCCCGCCCCAGGGGTACTTGAGCGATGAAAGCTTCCCGTTGCTCCAGGGTGAGGCTGCGCGTCAGGCCCGCATCGATAAAGCCTGGCGCCACTGCATTGACGGTTATTTGACGGGCAGCCAATTCGCGCGCTGCAGTCTTTGTTAGGCCAATAAGGGCCGCTTTAGAGGCAGCATAATTGGCTTGGCCAAAAGTCCCCAGTTGCCCAGCCACGGAAGCGATATTGATGATTCTGCCATAGCGCTGGCGCATCATTATCTTCGCTGCCTGTTGCATGCAAAGAAAGGCCGCCTTGAGGTTGACATCGAGCACCTGCTCAAAATCGGCCTCGCTCATCCTGACCATGAGCTGGTCTCTATTGAGCCCCGCATTATTGACGAGGGCATCGAGGCGACCGAATTCTCGTTTAACCTGCGAGAACATAGCGCCGATCTGCTCCGCGTTTGGCAGTTCGGCCTGCACAGGCAAATATGTGCCTCCGTAGTGGGACAGCTCAAAAGCCAAGTCTTGAGCCTTTTCTAAGCCCTTGGCCCCGCGGCAATGGAGAGCCAGGTTAAAACCTGCCGCCGCCAGTTCATAGCAAATAGCTGCACCTAAGGAACCGGTGGAGCCCGTAACTAGGGCAACCCGACTTTCACTCAACTAGCCCACCTCCTATTTCCCTCCGAACCTGCTCTGCCACATAACCAATTTGATCCGCCGCTGGGGCTTGGTAGACGACTGCCCGGCGAGAAATCTTTTTCACCATGCCGCCCAAGCTGCTGCCAGGGCCGACCTCAAGGAAATGCCTGAAGCCCGCATCCAGCAAACGCTCAATCCCTGCCGCGAACTCAATCGGTTCGCTCACCTGCCGGGTAAGCAGCCCACGCATTTGCTCTACTGACCGATAAACACTGGCGTCCACATTGCTGACAACGGTCATCTCCGGGATGCGCCAGCTGGCGGCTCGCAGAAAGGGCGCAAAAATAGCGCCTGCTGGCCGCAGCAATTGGGTATGAAAAGGGGCGCTGACTGCGAGCGGAATAATGCGCTTGGCACCCGCCGTCGTTAGAGCAGCGCAAGCTCGTTCTACTGCAGCCTTATCGCCGGCAATGACAGTCTGCCCGGGGCAGTTGAAGTTGGAGGCTTGCACATGGGAATCGGCTTGCGTCTCCGCTGCGCAGATGGCCTGCACAATATCCCGCTCCAGTCCAAGCACTACCACCACGGCCCCCGCGTCGGCCGGATATGACGTGTCCATAGCTTTGCCGCGTTCGTGCACCAGCTGTACCGCTGTTGCGAGATCGAGAGCGCCGGCCGCCACAAGGGCGCTATATTCGCCCAGGCTAAGTCCGACCGCTGCTTCTGCCCTAATTCCGGCCTCCTGCCAGGCCCGCCAGTAGGCGAGAGACACCGTCAAGATAGCCGGTTGTGTATAGGGCGTTAGGTTCAGTTTTTCTGCTGGTCCAGTAGTAATCAGGCCAGAAAGCGACCAGCCCAAAGCAGCATCGGCTTGCTGTAGCAGACCGTAGGCGGCGGGATAAGCAGCGGTCAGATCCATCCCCATGCCTACTGTTTGCACGCCTTGGCCCGGGAACAATAAAGCTAGTTTTGGCATAGTTGACCCTCCAAGTGGCGTGTTAAGGAGCGAACGCCCGTGATGATTTCCTCAATAATTTCTTGGACAGGCATGATTCGTCGCACTAGCCCGGCTGATTGGCCTGCCATCACAGATCCGTAGGTTATATCGCCATCGCGGGCCGCCTGCGCTAAGCGCCCAGCTCCAAATTCGCTGAGGGCTTTCAGACTGGCCCCGCCAGCTTCTAGCTCGCCAAGCTGGCGCGTGAAGCGGTTGCGCAGGGATCGCACTGGGTGCCCTGTAGTGTAGCCAGTTACCACAGCGTCGCGGTCTGCCGCACGCACAACAGCTTGTTTATAAGCTTCGTGCACAGTACATTCGCTGCTGCAGATAAAGCGAGTGCCCATCTGCACGCCGGCAGCGCCCAGAGCCAGAGCGGCAACCACTCCCCGAGCATCGGCAATACCGCCGGCCGCAATCACCGGTATCTCCACGGCGTCAACCAGCTGGGGGACCAGGGCCAAGGTGCTGATATCGCCAATATGCCCGCCCGCTTCCCAGCCTTCGGCAATCAACGCGTCCGCACCTAATCGTGCCAGGCGCTTGCCCAAGGCTACCGATGAAACGACGGGGAGGAGCTTCACGCCATGCTGCTTGAGTGTTTGCACATAAGGCCCAGGATTACCGGCCCCAGTTGTTACTACGGGGACCCCTAGGTCCACAACCGTCTGTAGCACTGCCTCGGCATGGGGCGACATCAACATCACATTCACGCCCAAGGGTCGGTCCGTTAGGCCTTTGGCTCGAAGAACTTCTTCCCGCAATTCTGCCGCCGGCATGTTGCCAGCGCCTATCACTCCCAGACCGCCAGCTTGCGAAACGGCGGCCGCTAATCCCGCCCGTGCAACCCAGGCCATACCACCTTGGATAATGGGGTAATCAATATTCAGTAGCTTTGTAATGGCAGTTGCTAACATTGGCCCGCCTGCTACCATTGTACTAACCCCGTTCCCCAAGTCAGTCCGCCGCCGAAGCCAGCCAGGAGTATGCGCTGCCCCGGCAAGAAAGTGCCCGATTCAGCTGCTTCAGCAAAAGCGATAGGAATAGAACCATTGGAGACGTTGCCGTAGCGCTGTAAGTTAATGACAACTTGTTCAGCGGCTAGGCCTAATTTCTTTGCTACTGAATCTATAATGCGTTTATTAGCTTGATGGGGCACAAACCAAGCGATGTCTGCTGGCGTCAGCCCCGCCCTATGGAGCAGGCTAAGGGTAGCCTCAGGTACTTTGGAAACTGCGAACTTAAACACTTCCTGCCCGTCCATCCGGATAAAGTGCTGGCGAGCCGCCACCGTCTCCGCAGTTGCTGGGTGGCGCGAACCCCCGGCAGGTTGCTGCAGTACCTGGCCGCCAGTGCCATCCGCTCCAACTTCAATCGCTAGCAATAGATGCTTTTCACTGGGGCCGATGACTAAAGCGCCGGCCCCGTCACCAAACAAGACACAAGTATTACGGTCCTCATAGTCAGTAATACGGCTAAGGGTTTCGGCACCAATAAGTAGGCAGTGGCGAATAGCGCCAGTTTCAATCATGCTTTTAGCCAGAGCTAACCCGTAGATAAAGCCGGAACAGGCAGCAGAAAGGTCGAACGCCGCCGCCCTGGTTGCCCCTATGTTCGCTTGCACTAAGCAGGCGGTGGCCGGGAAGGCCATATCTGGCGTTACAGTGGCTACAATGATTAGGTCAATATCAGTCGGTGCCAGCCCGGCTCGGGTAAGGGCCATCTCTGCAGCCACGCTGGCTAGATCAGAAGTAGCCTCAGAGGCAGCGGCAATGCGTCGTTCCTCTATGCCCGTGCGGGTACGGATCCATTCGTCGCTCGTTTCCACCATTTTTTCTAGATCGTGGTTCGTCAGCACTTTGCTGGGCAAGCAATAACCCCAGCCAAGAATTCCTGCCTGCTGCAAAAGAACCCCTCCTTTGTGCACATGTCTGTGTACATGGATGAGCAGATTATAGCACGTCAAAAGGTAGTGTGCAACATTTTGTGCACACTACCTTTTGACGAGCGCGTAAGCCGCCGAGTACTTGTTGAAGGCGGGCTTCAATCATGCTTACCCCGCAGCTTCTCTTTTGGCTGCAATCGACGCTCCCTTGTTTAACCGCTAGCGCAGCAGCCTCGCTATTCCGTTACTTCGCTAAGTGCAAACATGAGTTCCCCTGTGGCGGCAACCTCTCCCTCCACAGTTGCCACTGCCTTGCCCTTGCCAATGGGGCCCTTCTGCGAGACGATTTCTACCTCAAGCAGCA
>CALNBW010000160.1 GCA_937874815.1 uncultured Bacillota bacterium
CAGGTGCACATTGTTAATAGGTCAAAGGAGGGCTTTCTGAAAAGATAAGTTTTTACGCTTATTATTCAGCGAGCCCTCTCCATACGTGTGCGGTTAAGTGTATGTTTCTAATAAGAGCCGTCTGAGAGCATTGATAAATGATAGCGCCTCTTCAGACATTATTTGCAGCTACATCGATCATGAGACAAAAAGGAAAATCAAATGACCATTTTTTTCGCTCATATGGTTCCAGTTCCAATTGAATGTCAAATGCAAGGAGAACTGACAAGAAGAATACTACAGGATCAATCTTCACCATCCATAGAAAAATGCAAAATATACTTGAGCCATTCCCGGAATAATAGACAGTCAAAAGCTGTAAAAAACGGAATGAATCTTAGAATTTCTTTGCTTTTCATAAATCAAGCTGCAAGTTCCAATTGCAATAAACTCTCAAAGGATGTAGGAGACAGCCAGCCGATGGCGGAATGCGGGCGCACTCTGTTGTAAAAGGCTTCAATATAAGCAAAGATATCCGATTGAGCCATCATTCTGGTTTCATAGAGTCTTAGATGTACCAATTCGCATTTAAGGCAGCTGAAGAAATTCTCTGCAACGGCGTTGTCATATGGATCACCTTTGCGTGACATGCTTTGTCGAAACCCTAGAGATTCAAGTTTGTCACGGTATTTTTTGGCTGCATACTGTTTACCGCGATCACTATGAAAGATTAGCCCTTCAGCAGGGCGCTCGCGACGTACGGCCATTTCCAGGGCGGATAGTGTCAGCTCCGTGTTAATGTGATTAGAAAATGCATAACCTACGATTTTGCGTGTGCACAGGTCCTTGACAATTGCTAGATACAGCCAGCCTTCTCCGGTTGGAATATAGGTAATGTCGCCTACCCAGGCTTGGTTCGGTCGCTGGAAGGAGAAGTTTCGCTTTAACAAATTTGGAGAGATTGGATTAGAATGCTTGGAATCGGTTGTAGCCTTATAAGCCTTCTTGCGAATGGAGTGTATATTCGCCTGTTTCATCAACCGGTGAACGCGTCCACGTGAACAGTGAAATTTTGGTTTCAGCATATGATAGAGGGTGTCCAGACCAGCAGCCGGATACTTTTGATGCAATCGCACCAGAGCCCTAAGCAGTTCCTGATTACGCTCGTCTCTGAGGCTCGGGCCGCGATGCAACCATGCGTAGTAGCCGCTGCGGGAGATTTCAAGCATAAGGCATAATAGTTCCACAGAGACTCCCGAGCGGTCGGCCTTGATGTACCGATATTTGTCCTCTATGGATTGGAAATTATGCCTACGGATTTTTTTAGAATGTCGATGACCTCGTCTTTGTGTGCTAGCTGCTTTCGTAGGGTGCGGTTTTCAGCTTCCAACTCTCGCAGACGACGATTGTCTCGGTTCTGCCGGTCCGTCTGTCCTAACTGCACGCCGGCGGCCTTGAGCCAGTTGCGCAGCGTGTCAATGCAAATGCCAAGCTCATTTGCTACCTCTCGGCTAGGGCGTCCCTGCTCTGTCACCATACTTACTGCACCGGCCTTGAATGCTTCGTCGTATCGTGGGGGTGCCCCTCGTTTCTGACTTGTGCTTCCCATTTCTTCTATTCCTCCCTCTTTCCATTATAACGAATGTTTTTCTGTCTATCAATTCGGGAAAGAGGGCAGTGTATCACGTACGTAACAAACAACTGGGATGGGATAGAG
>CALNBW010000161.1 GCA_937874815.1 uncultured Bacillota bacterium
AATCTGCGCCGCATTCAGCAGGTAGATGGCACCATCGAGATGGCCCACGTCGCCCGTACGGAAAAAGCTAGCCATCATGCGGGGGAAATAACGGAAACACACCTGCCAGTGGCCCCTGGCCCAACGTAGCCTCTGGACAATGGAAGCGCGAAAGTCGAGTGGTTTTTCGTCGTAAATACGGGTTTCGTGGCTCCACACACCCCTCCCACCCGCGAGTAGACACTGCATCTGAAACTCCAGGTCCTCAGTTAGGGTGCGTGCTTTCCAACCGATCTCTTGCAATAGGCTAGCATCCACACAGAAACCGGTGCCGCCGATGGATACAGGTAACCCTATGTTAGTCTTGGCGACCTGCCAGGCGCGGTTCATGTAATAATAGGCAGCGGCGTAGGTTAGGGTGACCCAGTTATCGGTCGGATTCTTGGTGTCTAGGTAGCATTGCATCAACCGATCGCCAGCACACAGATGGTTATTCATCACCGCTAGAAAGTTATGCTCAACGAGATTATCTGCGTCAAAAAAAGCTACACCATCGTACTCGTTGAGATCAAGCTGCCGCAGTGCCCAAGCGATAGCGAAGGGTTTTCCTTTGGGCTCACCGATGCCATAGAAATGTTCGAGAACTTTAGCACCACGGGCTTTAGCTATAGCAGCGGTATCGTCCTGACAGTTATCTGCTATGACATAAACATCATATAATTCGCGTGGGTAATCAAGGGTGGTTAGGTTATCAACTAGCGCGCCAATAACAATCTCCTCATCGTGCGCAGGCACCAAGATCAGAAAACGCTTGCTAGGGGGCATTTGGGGTCGGGCCTTTGGCGTACGTAGACCAAAAAAACTCACGCCTAACCAGTAGATCACGATTGTAGTCATCAGCAACGTAAGTAGAGAATTGAAGCCATAGAATAACTTAAGCATACACTACTCCTTCCAGCGCTACGCTACCTACACTAATGGACGTTAAAGAGCCACACTTGTTCCCTACAGGCAAATAAAGCGGGAACTGACATTTATTTCAGCGTCCATTGGCTCATTGCCTACTGTAACAGAAGGGCATCGCGAATTCTATGGTAATCAGGTTACAATTGAACAACCAAGCTTACGCTGTTGTAAGCTTGGTTGTCGGCTTACAAGTTTCTGGTTGGATCAAAAATACTCCACCACTACCTCTTTGCCAGCATCGCGTAGTTCCTGGCAAATATCATTGACTACCTTCAGCTTAAGAGCCAAGTTGAGGGGCAGCCCCGGGTTCTGGTGCGCCGGGTTAATAGCTTGCCCCACCAGCACATGTAAATGGGTACATTCGCATAGTAGCAGGCGGGCCAAGCGTGATGCCCCATCCAGACGGTTTAACTCCGATATATCCCGGTAGGAGGCATCCTTATCTTTAGCCAGGCGAATCAGTTCCAAGGCCCGGGAGAGAGTTAACACGCCTTCGGTTACCAGATCAATGCCTGGTATATTAGCAGTGGGTGGAACATCCGCCTCTGGAAAAGAGAGACTGGTAAGCAACGGCCTGCCGCTCACTCGACTGACAATCTGCGCCGTTGTGCCGCCGCAGACCACTTTCTTGCCCTCGCCGTTCAACAGTTTTTTAGCTACCAGCTCGTCTTCTGCCGGGTCTTGAGGTGGACCAGCGAACAAAGTTACTTTCTCAATGGATCGTATCTTGACCCCTACCACAGTTGTATCGTCTCCTGGTTTGCGCAAATACAGGTTATCGCAAACATCGGTCAATAGAGAAACTACCTTAGGCATATCAGTCTCATG
>CALNBW010000162.1 GCA_937874815.1 uncultured Bacillota bacterium
CCTGATGTGCCCGAATACAAACAGCTCGATGCCGAATATCGCCAGGTAGCAGCTCAACTGCGCCCCCTATTATTGCATTCGCATTCCGAACGTTAACGTAAATGGTCCGGTAATACGTCGAGCCTAGTCATGTCTTCCCATGATTCGCCGCGCACTATCAGTTCTGCTTGTCCGTCTGTAACCAGGACAACTGCTGGCCGCGGCAGGCGGTTATAGTTGCTGGCCATGCTGTAGTTATAGGCACCAGTGCGCCCCACCACGAGCAGATCGTCAGGGGCAGCAGCTGGTAGTTTGCTTTCCCAAACCAGCATGTCTCCCGATTCACAGCAGCGGCCAGCAACAGCAACCGTTTCGGTTGCCGCTTCCAGGGCGCGGTTAGCTAAGGCTGCCTCATAGTTGCTGCCATAAAGGGCGGGGCGAATATTATCAGCCATACTGCCGTCAACAAACACATACTTACGCGTGCCAGCGATAGTCTTAGTACCGCCTACTCGGTACAAAGTAAGCCCGGCCTCGTTGATAATTGAGCGGCCAGGTTCGACTATTAGGCGCGGTAAGGCAACCCCTAGCTCGCGCGCTATGTCCTGAGCGGCGGCGATGATCCCTGCCATATATGCTTCGATGCTGAGTTCTTGATCGTCGGCAGTGTAATAAGTACCTAGCCCGCCTCCAATATTGAGTTCATCTAGCTCCGGTACTTTGCCCTGCCAGGTGGCAAGCAGGCCTAGTAACACCCGCAGGTTTTCAGTAAACGGCTGCAAACTTAGAATTTGCGAGCCTGTATGGGAATGGAATCCCCGCACCCTTAACAAAGGTTCTGAGCTACAAATGGCGAATACTTGCGGTAGGTCCGTGATATTGAATCCAAATTTGGAATCAGTAACACTGGTCTGCACATATTCATGAGTGTCTGCCTGTACGCCACTGGCCAAGCGGATCAACAGGTTAACCTCTACATTCATTTCTGTCGCCATTGCTGCCAATTTTTCCAGCTCAAAGTAGTTGTCTACAACGATGCGCCCAACCCCATGCGAAATAGCAGTTCTTAGCTCATGGCGACTGCGATTAACGCCGTGGAAAATGATTCTGTCAGCTGGAAAGTTGCTGCTTAAGGCGGTATGCAATTCTCCTAAAGAAACAACATCTAGCTCCAATCCAGCCTGAGCTATGATACGGCCCATTGCCTGACAGAGGAATGCCTTGCTAGCGTAAGCTATGGAAAAATTCTCTGGATATCTTGTGGCTGCCTGCAGATAACGGCTGCAATTACGCCTAATAGTGTTCTCGTTAATAACGTAAAGTGGGGTACCAAACTCAGCTGCTAAATCAACTAGATTGCACCCGGCGAACCAAAGGTTGCCATCTGGGCCAATAGTCATATCCGGTTGCAGTTTTAAGCCGTGCACATAGGTGCTCATTCGTATTCCTCCTAGATCGGCGTTGCCAGAAGCCTCATTAAGCGCAGGTACTTCATGGCTCCATGATGTTGCTAGTCTATTTCCTTGCTGACAGTCTACTTCCTTCTGTGGGAAGAAAAAATAATTTTTGGTACTTGGTGGCTTTCCTGCTATAATGAAACCACTACATCGAAAGGGGAGACACTATGCTAGCATGGTTCAACCAGTACTTTCCCCAATTAGGCTATCTGGCAATCGGTCTGGCCATGCTGGCAGAGGGGCTTACTTTGCCTTGCCCAGCCCTGGTCGTGCTCTTAATGTCTGGAGCGGCCTGTGCTTCTGGCAAGCTTAGTTTTTGGCTGGCAGTGGTTATTGCAGCGGGTTCTTACACGCTTGGTTCTTTGATTCCCTATTATATTGGCTATAATTTGCCTCGTCTGCAGCGACTACCTTGGGTTGGCCGTTTTGTGGAGACTTCACTGCAAGCTATGGAACAGGTTAGCAACCTGTTCGGGCGGCACGGAGAAAAAATAGTGGCCCTTAGTCGTCCTTTTTGGATCGGCAATCTTATCTCCTACTTTGCCGGGTTGGGCCGTATGCCTTATTATAGGTTCTTGGCTTACACTTTTCTAGGGATTTCTGTCTGGAGCGTAAGTGTTGTCTTCATTGGCCAAGTCTTTAGAAGTAACTTGCCTAAGGCTGTTGCCCTGGTAAAGCATT
>CALNBW010000163.1 GCA_937874815.1 uncultured Bacillota bacterium
GTCGGGTTGCGGGGTGATTATTACGTAGGGGGTGCAGGGGGACGTACCTTTAAGGGAACCACGTCTATCATAATCCCTTCTTTCACGCTAGCCCGCCAACTTCTTCAGACGATTTCAAGAAGTAGTCCCTTACTCCCCTGACTGGTATTCTGCAAGTAACGAATTGTGATTTCACCGCTCGCCGAGTGTCCCCCTCGCTGAAAAGGAATGGGGTATGTTTTCTTCAGTGGGGATTACCATTATTTCCCAGCCCGCTATGAGCTGTAAAAATCCTTCAAAATGCCTGTTTTACGACAAAACTCGTAGTTCCAATCACTGCATTACCTTTGTTACCATACCGCTCCCTCTACGCCGGAGGGTTCTTCAATGCTGCATCTAGGTCCACCTCATCTTCCATGGCCTTCGCCCGTTTGTCGGGGGCTAGGCTCCCTCTTAACCCCCTGCGGGCCCGTACTGACGACGCGGCAGGATTCACCTTATATTACGGCCTGGTAACTCGCCCGCCCTTCCTTCTGTCGATACGCTTCTACGCAGGGATATCGCCCTACGTAGGCATCCTAGCTATGGACCGCCTTGGCGCTTACCCCGACTGTACTTTCATCAGTTGGATAATACGTGCTTAGCCGGGCACGCGCCGCTTCCCCCGTCCCCGTGGCTGCATGCGAGGGGAATATTCCCTTAGGAGTGATCGCAAAGAGAAGGTTCGAGGCGGAAGGAACTAAGGGGAAGAAAATAGAATTGGTAGGTTGGAAACTGTCCACTCGATTGTGCCAACAGCGCCAGTAAAATTAAGCAACATAACAGCGGAGGATTTGACATGAAACGTAAACGAAAAATTAACACCCCTCGCCGTAAGCGCCTCAACAGGAGCAGGAGGTTGCAGGTCGCTAATCGGTGGATGACTGAATATAAAGGCAAAAACTTGATTAAAGGCTATAGCAGGCGGTTTGGTGTCAGCAAACTTTGTGCAGCCATAGAACTGCAGATGAGTGGCCTAGAACTACCATCAGGCACTATCGAGCGCCTACAAAGGTTGGAACAAGAATTGGGAAAGGCAAGGCAGGCTAAGCGCCAAAAGTGGCAGGCCCAAGATTGTCTAGTCCCTTGCTCAAGGGAATTCAGTCTTAACTACTTAGAACTGAGTATGCTCGTCACTCGAAATCGAAAGAGAAATACGAATGCTAGGCGCCATGCGCCAGTAAAAACGCTTAGCCGGCCATGGGAAGAAGAGCTCCCTTTCTAATCTGATCCCTAAATTGAGGCCCAGAAAAAAAGAGCAAGAGGATAGCCACCTCTTGCTCTTGCTTCGTTTAAACAGAAGAAAGTTAGAATCTCCTAGACAACTCCCTACGCGCTTGCGGTGCCCAACGCAGTTTCTTGACTCGTTTTAAAGAGATCCCTAATTGGTTACAGGCCCCTTGGCAGATTAAATAGGCCACTAGATTAGACACCCTTACCTCTTGTGGCAAGCGGCGCTGATCCGCTATGTAATCTGGCAGCAAATTGACACATTGCGCTGCTTCTTCCACTTGATCTTTGATTAGCTCCATGCCACAGATAAGCCCCCGAGAATCAAGCAAGATACAAGCGGTAGGATAGTATGGCCCATTCCCCCGCGTTTCTTGAATAGGGGAAGGCAGATAGAACATATCAATTTCACAGATGTCGGCTGAAGCAGACGGGAGAGAATACCGTTGTAAGAATTCATCAAGCAACACAGGCACCGTAACTGTTATCTGTGGTTCTTTGGTCTCCACGGCTCTAAATTCCCAACTTCCTGAGGGGGCTAAGACACGCACTGGAATCGCACCGTCTGGCGTATCTAGAACTGACCTGCCTTCTTGGCATAGCAGAGCAACGTCTAGGGCCTGCTCTAGAACTTGGGCCATAAAACTAGCCTGCTCGTCATCCATATACCAGGGATAGTACCCAATCTCGCGATAACGTAACCACGGCCACTTTCTGCGGCCACGGAAAGTCAAACCAAGCTCCTTAATTAGAGCTAAGTCGCGCGTAGATAGCGTATTCCTGTCTTCAAATGAGCAGGTCAAGGCGTTATCAAGAAACATAGGGCCGTGATTCAGCAGCCTTCCAGACAAAGCAGCCTGCAAAGACTGTAAACCCTGATCTCCCAGGTAAGCAAACAAACCGAATTCCTCGCCCATGTTGCCTAAAATACAGCAATAAGCAATATTGCCATTCTTGGGGTCCATCACGCCAAAGATGTCTTCGCTAGCCATCCACTCCCAACATGCCGCATCTCTAAAGGATACTGCAAAGTCAGCTGTCATGTAATCAAAAGCTACCCCCACTCTGCCGCTGCAATGAACAAGAAGCCCGCGCGCTATTGGTGCATGGGCTGGTGGATTTTTGCAGGGAAAAGATCCGTCCGAGACTGCTGAAAAAGTCTTTACTTGTGGCCGCGGTCTCATCCGTCCCCGTGTCCTACTATAGAAACGTTGAAGCAAATCCTTGCGGCTCAGAGGAGCTGCCTAGAGCTTAATCTGTAATGGGCCGTAGTTATGGAGGCCACTGCCGTGG
>CALNBW010000164.1 GCA_937874815.1 uncultured Bacillota bacterium
CGCTCCTAGCAGAGGTGTTTCCCCTTTCCTCAAAAGCGCCTTTTATTAGAGGCCCCAATGCGCTTTACGCAGGACCAACAACCTTACCCAAAACTAAGCGACTTCTTTAGTGGTCTCCTATAGCCTCGTCTGTTTTATCAGCTCATGTTTCCTATAAAGATGAAGTGCCAGTAAGAATGCACAGTAAATCGGTAGCATAACCAGCAGAATGGCAGCAAAATCGCGTGACAAGGTATACGTGCTCGTCGTGAACCCTTTAACCAAGAGTTGGGCGACCAGATAAGCAGCCGGCAGTAACAGGAGCTTTTCCACCAGGTCTCTTATGGGGCTGTGCTCGCGGCAGGCAGACCGGAGCAGCACCCCGATCACCAGTAACACAGCGGCCAGCAGGGCATAGTATGCCAGTGCCAAGCGTGGCAAGGTAATTATTCCCCCATTGGGGTAAGGATCTTTGCCGTAGACGAGAGTATCTTCGGCCCCTTCAAGATAATAGTACACACTTACGGGTTGATCGTTTTTTGCCTTGAGCACTAGGCTTTGGGTATTGTGTTTGGGAAAAAGCTGCTGCCATTGGTTAGTCCAAGCAGTGATATGATAGACATGCCCCGCACCACTTTCTTCTGCCATGTGGCCGCTAAAATCGTAACCGACTACTTCCTCACCAAAAGCGACAAAGAGCATACCGTCTGTACCTTCGTGAAAAGACAACACACTTTCGGAATAGGGCAGATACACGGGAGCGGTGAGATAAGCACCCCCCGCTATGGCCGCAGCCAAGATCAGGGTGACCGTTAAAACAATCACTTCGATTCTCTTCCAGAACAGTCTCCCCTTCAGCTTCTTTAATGGCACCGCAACTACTCCACCGGGCAGCGCTGGAGAGGTCTGCATTGCCGCCAACCGTTCTCTACAGTCCGGGCAATCCGCCAGGTGCTTTTCTACCAGCAAGCGGGTATCATCACTGACCATGTCTTCCGCAAAAAGAGGCAGAAGATCCCGGATTACATTACAGGTAAGGCTCATGGCTATCCCCCATTTCTTCTTGGATTTTCTTTCTGGCCCGGTGGTAAGTGACACAAGCCCAGTTATCGCTCTTCCCAAACAAGGAGGCAATCTGCTTGAAGCTCAGCTCGCTAAATACACGCAGAGAGAATACCTCTTTGTAGGGCTCGGCCAAGCTATGCAGTATCCGATGCACTCTTGCAGCAGCATCCTGGCGCAATAATGCGGCCTCCGGATCCGCTTCGGCTTTGGCGGGAAAAGGCTCATTGCTGAAGACCAACCTTTTGTCCTTACGCAGATACGACAAGTAGCAGTTCTTGGCTATCTGGCAGAGCCAGACCCGCATCTCACAAGTACCCCTGAAGCTGTCAATTGCTTCCATGGCTTTCATAAAGGTCTCGCTCGTAATATCTTCAGCCAAACTAGCGTCACCCGACAAGCTTCTTGCGTACAGATAGACATCCGAAAAATACGCTTGGTAGACTTGCTCGAACTCGGTCACTTACTCACCTTCTTACCTATAAGACGCAGTTAACCCGATTATCTTACAAGAATCTCTCGCGAAATTACGAGCGGGCTGAAAGGGGAACTTTGTGCAGCGCCCGGAACTCATCCTCCAGAATACTCATCATCACGAAATCAGAAAACCTGTGATTATAGTAATAACCATTGCGCTGCACGCCTTCTTGCTTAAACCCGACTCGCTCATAGAAAGAGAGAGCCCGCTCGTTAAACCCAACCACTCCGATGGCAATGCGATGGAAACCTAGGTAACCAAAAGCATAATCCATCAGCAGCACAATTGCCTCCGTGCCTAAGCCCTGGCCGCGGGCTTCCGGGTCGCCAATAATCATAGTCAAATCCGTTGTCCGCCATGGATGGTACATCCGCAGCAAACCGGCCTCCCCCACCATCTTACCATCAGACTTACGCACCACGGCAAACCACACCCGCTGCTTATCGGCCTGCACCCGCTCAAACCACTCATCCAGCGAGCTTTCCGACTCTGGATACACCTGTCCAATTAATCCCCGCATCTCCTGCCCATTGTTCCATAGCTGTAGGTTAGCTAAGTCTTGCCGCTCCAGCGGTTGCAGTATCACCAAATCTCCTTCTAAAAAAGCAACCTGCATAATTACTCATCCTCCTGCTCCAATGTATTACTATCAGTGTAACATCACGGTGTAACCTGCCAAGGCAGAGTTTCTTTCCTAACCGGAGTAAGACGGCTGGATTCACGTAGAGTGTCCGTTGGGGCAGCGAGATGAAAAAAGGCTCTCTGGTTAATTTCCAGAAAGCCTCTATTTGATAAAAAAGGGAGGAAAGTATTCCCGCGAAAACGAATAACAGTAGCGGATGACAAGTGCCAGACGGCTATTACAGCAGAAGGCTTTCAGTGGAACCTACGCCAGAAAGGCCATGTGTCTAGCAAGGGATGTAATCCGTGGAAGGGATGGCTCTTTTCGCCGTAGTTGTGGTAGGATTCGGTCGCTAGATCTTAACTGTGGAAAGGGGAGAACCTTATGAACAACCGTTCCCGAAAGATTTTTCTTAGAGCGCTTTGTTTTGTGCTCATTCTGGGCGCGTCCCTCGTTTCTACTGCGGTTAACAGCGAGAATCCCTCATCGGTGACCTTACGAAAGGTAATAGAATCGCAAGTCGACTCTATTATCAAAGACTACATGACTCTTCGAGAATACTCCGTCGTCTCTGCAGAAACGATAACATCCATGGACACAACCAAATCAAGGCTTTCTGGCCGAGTCGATACAGAGCTTCTCCTGAAAGAAGCGGCAAGAAAACGCGGACACGCCTTAGCCGCCAAGAACGCTGGGATTGTGGTGTTTGACTCAAAAACAGAGATACTTAATAGGACGGAGGACCTTGACGAAGACACAATCAAAGTGCTGCTATATGAGTTGACAACCTGTAGTTATCGAAGTGTAAACGAGTCAGAAGGCGACCCTTTCAACACATTTGCCTTTGGGCTATGGCACGATATGGCATTTTCCCAAGTCGATGGGCGATGGGTCTTAGTACAGGATAACTATGATGAACCAGATATCGCAGACCCAGATAACATCTTCATATTTCAACGTACTGCAGAGTGACGTCGCTGGCACCCGCGAACCAAGAGGCATCTCTATCAGGCGCTCACGCTTAGGGCCTCGGCTGACTCGCTCACTAAGGGCAGCTTACGCTCATACAGTGTGTACCAAATAAGCATGGACGTGCCGCGCAATGATGCTGACACAGTGATGCCCATCCATATTCCGTTTAGGCCCATCCAGTGCATGAACAGCCAGCACAGCAGCGGTCGCAGGAGGTTAGAGGCAATACTGCAAAGACTAGGTGGCAGGGTCTGTCCGATCCCGCGAAAAACCCCGGAACATGCCCCTTCTAGTGCCATGAACAGCTGGGATGCTGCCAAGATGCGTAGATAGGTGGCACCCATATCCAGTATTTCCGGCTCGCTAAGAAATAGGGAGAACAAGAATCGTCCGCCCCACACTAAAACTACTGTCACCAGGGCCTCCCAAAGAAGCAATACTACAAGCGAAATCCGGTAGCCCTGCCGTATGCGGTCCCATTTACGGGCACCGTAATTCTGGCCGACAAAAGCGGTAACCGCGGATGCAAAGCCACCGCCGACAAGCCAAGATAGCGACTCAATCTGGCTCCCTACCCGCTGCACAGCCACGGCGGTTTCCCCATACCAAGCGGACACCATGGCGGTAACTACCATCGCCAGCGTGGTGAAAGCGGCACTTTCAATGGCTATTGGCAGGCTCCAGCGCGTGATTTCGCCCGCCCTTTTCCAATTTATCCGCCCCAACACCTTAAAGTGAGCAAATGGTCGCTGGGGATGGCCTTTGGCAAACCACACAAACAGCAGTAAGACCACGCCTTGGGCGGTCACCGTGGCAATCGCAGCCCCGCTTACGCCCCAACCTAACCCCAGAATCATCAGCGGGTCCAAAATCATGTTAACCACGAGGCCTACTGAATTGGCTAAAAAGCTAAGGCGGGAATTTCCAGCCCCATTGAACGCCCCGGTAATCGCGGCCGAAAGGTTGATCAGCGGGATACCAAAGGCCACTATGCGCAGGTAGGTGCTGGCGCTGCTAAGCATAACTGGGTCTTTAACTTGCAGGAGGGCTACTAGGGGCCGGGCAAATCCCAGAAGGATGGCTCCATACAAGATTCCCAAAACGAGAGCGATGCGGCTGGAATCTTGCGCATAGCCCCGGGCAGCGTCAATATCGCCCCGGCCTAAATTCTGCGCAGTACCGATTTCCGCCCCCATACGGCCCATCATCATGAAGGCCGCGCCAAACCACAAAAACATCCCGGCTATGCCGCTCGCTGCCACCGCCGTTACCGAATTAGGCGTACGGCCCAACCAGAACATGTCGGTCAGGTTATAGGCCATCTGCATCAACTGCGTGCCCATGATCGGTAGGGCCACCAATAGCAGCTTCTTTAAGATTCCTCCATGAGTCAAATCATAAGTGTTTGTGTCCATCTATATGCCTCATTTTTCTTAGTATTGTCTTTCATTATGAGGGCCGAAGAAAATGCTGTCAAGCTAAGCGGCACCTATCCCGGGCACCTGCCCGTATACGGAAGAAGGAGCAGATGCAGTAATCCCTACAACCATACAAGGGATTACCAACTTTGTCTAGAAACTCTACTCATGGTTAACCACGCCTAGCAGTTTGAAGTGAGCTTGGGCCAGTACTAGCAGCTGGGCTGTTCAAATGAACAGGCGCTCGGTAAAATTGAGTAAGAAAATCCGATGAATGAGCCAAAATGGAGCGAGGTGTCTGCTTTATGAAGATTGAAATCGGCGCCCAGAAACCAGCAAACTTCAAAACCTATTGGGACGGACAGTATGAGGTATTTTCCCATTTCGACTACGCCTGCGGCATTCCCAGTGTCTTGTTCGCGATTACCACCGTGAAAGAAAACGGTAAGCCTAACGTCTGTTTTCATGCCTGGAGCAATTTCACAGGCGATGGCAGCGGCTTTTTTGCCGTTGTAGGCGGATTATACCGGCATTCACACACCTACGCCAATATCCTGCGCACAGGAGAGTTTGTCATCAACTTCATCGGCCAAGCCTATTACGATGCCTGCATGGCCACCATCGCCCAGAATGACGCTGATACCGACGAGTTCGCGGTTGCCGGATTTACGCAGGAGCCGGCTAAGACCCTGTCTTGCCCTCGTATCAAAGAGGCGTTTCTTAGTCTGGAGTGCCGCCTGGAGAACGAGATGGATCTTTCGGACGCGGGCACAATAGCGCTGCTAATAGGCAGAGTGCAGCATATTGCCATGCAGGAGGAATTCGCCGCCCACCTAGAAGCCGGTAATCCCGGTGCCAAGTATGGCGATGAGGGCTTCATGTTCAATATCCACTCCCCAAAGAATTTGGTTACCGGTGTGGGAGAGGCTAGCGGCCTGGCCGTGCTGAAGGTTGTGAGAACCGATGTCTAAAACGCTTACCAGAGTTGATTCCTGAAACGATAATCAAGCGCTGGCGGTGCACTGGAATAGGTACAAGCAGATTGCAAACTGAACGCCAGATGCACCTGCAGGCAAAATAACTATAATCCGA
>CALNBW010000165.1 GCA_937874815.1 uncultured Bacillota bacterium
CAACATCAGGGATGAGATTAGGGTAACGCTGTCGTGCATTTTCGACGTGCTTCTCGAGAATGTAGGCAATCCCTGCGCGCGTCAGTTCAGCTTGGGCTCTATTCTGAAAAAGTGGTCTAGCCCGGTGTGCGATGACCTTCAGGTTCTGTTTAGACATGTATTGGTCAACTAACTTGGCTGTAGGCGTCATTAAAGGCACAAGCCTGCTCTTACCTAAAACACTAGACCAGTTAAATAATCTTTTCCAGGTTTGGCTTGAAGAATGCTACCAACATAAGCCGCACTCTGCTTTAGACGGAAAAAGCCCCGAGGAAAAGTATAGAACAGAAACGAAGGCCTTGCGCTTTGTTGATCCGGAGGTTCTGGCTGATGCTTTCTTGCACGTTGAGAAACGCAAGGTAGACAAGTCTGGTTGCATCAGTTTCCTTAGTCGTAAATATGAAGTAGGCATCACTTTTATCGGCTGCACAGTCGACGTTATCTATGACCCCCAGGACACAACCGAGCTGACCATCGAATACCCTGGTTATGCTCCTTGGCAGGTCAAGGAACTAATCATTGGCGAACGAGTCGGCAAGCGCCCACCATTGCCAGAGCATATGACCATAGAACCGGCAAGCTCATCGCGCCTACTAAATGCAGCGAGTGCAAGCAACCAAAACCGCCAAGCCCGTGTTATTCCTGCTGTCTCTTACCGGGCAGTTAGACAGGAGGAATAGCTGTGTTTGAATCATTCTATGGGCTCGCAAGATCCCCGTTCTCCCGTGACATCCCAACGACTGAGCTTTACCAGTCAGGCATACTGGATGAGACTCTCGGCCGGTTAACGTATGCTGCTGAAAGACAATGGTTTGTGGTGGTCACCGGTGACCCCGGTACCGGCAAGACGACAACCATTCGGCGTTTTTCCGATGTGCTCGACCAAACCAAATACAAGCTGCTTTACTTAGCAGATTCCAAGCTAACGCCGCGCCACTTCTACAAGGGCCTGCTAGAGCAGTTAGGTTGTGAGTCTAAGTTCTACCGCGGCGATGCTAAGCGACAATTACACCGCGAGATAGAACTAATGAAAGGCATCCATCGCTTGCATCCTGTCGTAGTCATCGACGAAGCCCATCTTCTAGACAAAGAGATGTTTGAGGAGGTACGCTTTCTTCTTAATTTCCGTATGGACGCGGAAAGCCCCATGGCCCTTATCTTAGTTGGGCAAAGTGAGCTTTGGGATCGCCTAGTATTGCAAGCCTATG
>CALNBW010000166.1 GCA_937874815.1 uncultured Bacillota bacterium
CTACGGATGACAGGCGTTGAGGTGAGCGGAGAACCGCTTAGGGTGGATCTGCTGCCTGCCGAACAAGCGCCTATTAAGTTCGCTGTTGATTATGCAGACACAAAGAAGCGCACTGTCTTTGTGGCCGATTATGCTGCTGAACTATCTCCTAAAAAAGGCATGTGGCCCGAAATTGGTGATGAGTTAGTGGGCGTCAATGGGCAGACATTTGCCGATTATTTCGCCTGTGTGGAGCCCTACAATCGCTATGCTACGCTTAACGGCCTCTGGTGGCGATTGGCGGCCAAGATCCCATTTAAGACAGCTGAATATCCTCCCCACTTCTTTGCCGATAAGGCTCAATATGTCCTGAAACGTGCGAACGGTGAGGTATACGAGCTAGTTCTCCCTTATTGGCCGAGTGAAACCAAGCTTACTTGGACTGGGGCCTGGAAGCAGCATGGCGATCAGCGCTACCCTGGTTTCCAACTAGTATTCAAGACTAGCACTTATCAGCTCTTTCAGCAGGTACAAGGGAAGCCGATGCTCATTCTGGACTGGAACAAATTTGACGAACAGGTTATGCAGAATATAGACTCCCTCATGTCTTATGCGGATGAGCATTCTTTGCTTGATCATGCGGTCATTTTTGACGCTACGCGTTCTGGCGGAGGGTCGCTGGGGGCTTATGTGGTGCAACGATTGTCTTCGAAGCCTTTTAAGACTACGTTCGGTAATTTGCGGATCAGTGATGTGGTTGAACCGTTCATAGAAGAGATGAAGGCTAGAAAAGCTGCTGGATTACCCATGGTTGCGGAAGATGGTGGTGGTTGGTTACTGGATTGGCTGGAGACGGATGTGCGCCAGGCTCTGCGGCAGGGCCGTGCCTATTCGAATAATGTACCGTTTAAGCTGAGTCACTTACCAAGGAATTCTGACGGCATCATGCAGCCAGCCGCACTGCACTTCAAGGGGCCTTTAGTGTGTCTTCTGAGCCCTCATGGGGGATCCCATCTGGATCAGTTTGCGGCGATGCTTGCTGATAACGATCTGGCTCATATTATCGGTATGCCGGCCGGAGGGTACAGCAACACCTGGGAATGGGAAGAAACGCTGTATTTCCCCATTAGCAAGCGGCCAGTGGTGAGGCTTATGTACTCTATGGGGCATACGATTCGCCCCAATGGGGAGTTGCTGGAGGGCAATCCTGCTGACGTAGACGAGTATATCCCCCTAACGCGTAGCAACTATCTGGGTTACCATGAGCTTTTGCTAAGCAGAGCCCTTAGTTACTTAGGCCTGTAATTATTTTGAAGGGGAAAGGGAGGCGATGCCAATGGAACTCTACGAGCTCGACAGGGCTATTGTAGGTGAGCTCATCTTAGGAAAGAAGGTATACGAGCGGCTGCAGGAACTATGTGCTTTGGGCACTCGTTTCGCTGGTACTGCTGGCGAAAAGCTATCTCAGGAATACATGATGAACGAGCTCACATCGTATGGCCTGAAACCTAGGCTAGAGGAATTTGAGCACTTGGCCTGGCAACGGCAATCGAGCCAGTTGGAAATCCTGTCGCCCATTGCGAAGGAATTGATGTCTGTTTCTCTTGCTGGTGCGCCTTCAACGCCAACTGAGGGCATCGAGGGCGAAATACTGTTCTTAGGTGACGGCACTCCGAGCGAGTTTGAAGCCCATAAGGAACTCATTAAAGGCAGAATAGTTCTAGTCACTAGTCTGTCGCCGCAGTGTGAGTGCTCGCCTCCGAGGCAGTGCCATCGTAGGACAAAGTACGGGCGGGCTGTTGCTTATGGCGCTACAGCACTACTCTTCATGAATAACCAGCCGGGAATGCTGCCGCAAGTCGGCTCAACACGTCAGAATAGAGAGGGCGAAATACCGGCGGTCAGTATACCTTTTGAGGAAGGGAAGCTACTGCAGCATTATCTCACGCAAGGCCCGGTAAAGGTTCGCCTCCAAGCCTCTAATCGCAGTTTTCTTAACAGAACTGGTAATATCGTCGCCGAAATTCACGGTAGGAAAGCAGATGAGGTCGTTGTTATAGGCGGCCACTATGACTGCCATGATAACTCCCCTGGGGCAACAGATAACGGTGCTGGGGTAGCCCTGCTGCTGGAGTTGGCCCGCATTATGCGGATGTTAGGTGCGGAGTATGAAAAAACTATCCGTTTCGTTTTCTTTGGGGTAGAGGAGATGGCTGCGGTTGGTTCGTCGTTCTACGTGGCTAGGCACCAAGATGAGCTGGAGAGGATACATCTGTTTATTAACCTGGATGGGGTTGGCAAGCGGGGCGGAAAGACCTTTGACACGCAGGGCTTTGACGATGTGAGCGAATATGTTTTGGGTATGGCCGAGCAGTTAGGCTATGGGATGAAAATCCCGCAGCCTGCCTTCTCCGGTGACGCTCTGCCCTTTGTGCTAGCTGGAGTGCCAACCATGGCGATGAAACGCGGCGGTGCCGATAGTATTTTTGGGCACGAGCCGTCTGGCAGCGATGAAGATCGTGGCTGGGGGCATACAGCAGCAGACACGCTGGATAAGGTGCAGCCCTTTGACCTTTATGAGTCGGCAATTATTGCGGGACAAGCTCTTTTACGCGCGGCTACTCATACGGGCGCTATAGCCAAAAGACGCAGTGAAGCGGAGGTAAAGGCAATTCTAGCTCAGCACGGGATGAATGAAGTGCTTAGTTTCATGAAATGGCCGACCATACCCATCGGGCCTAAAGAATATCGGCACTAAGGCCCGGTGCTGCTGCTAGCAACTCTATAAGAAATAAAGAATGAGGGGGAACAAGGGGTAATGAAGAAGATGAAACGTACGCTAGGATTATTGCTCGTGTTGACCATGGCTCTAACTTTGTTTGCAGGATGCGGCACGCCCGGCGCAAGCAAAGGGCCGGGAGGTGGTGCCAAAACTCCCACGGACGAAGGGGCAGGCATTCTTAAGCTCACGGCCGGCAGGCCCCTCGAGACGCTAAACCCACATCAGCAAGCGGCTACCACTACCGCTGACTTTCTCAACCTAGTGCAGGGCAAGCTTTACCGTTTCGCACCGGGCGCAGATGGCGTTGGCTATGAGATTATTGACGAGCTTGCTGATGGCGCACCTGTTCAAGTGGATGAGGAAGGTAAGATCTGGCGTGTAAGAGTCAGGGATGGTTTAGTCTGGTCCAATGGCGAACCCTTAACAGCAGAGGACATTCTATACTCTTGGCAAATGTGTATAGACCCGCAGTTGCTGAACCATCGTTCGGATGCTTTCCATGGCTCGCAGGTGCAGGTTGTGAATGCTCTGGAGTATGTGACGGGCGAGGTTAAATGGGAGGATGTAGGCATTACGCTCTTGGAGGGCAATACCTTAGAGTTCAGCCTCATCTTGCCAGTTACGGAGTTCATGCTGAAAAATTTCCTCAGCGGTTTGGCTGTGTCTGTCGTTTATCCTCCCTTGTATGAAGCAGGCATGAATGCGGGGAGAACTGAAACAAATTACGGAACCGATGTCAGCAAAATGGTTTCTTCAGGGCCATTTGTGGTCACTGAATGGGTTCAGGGCGCGGAGTATACTGCCATGAAGAACCCGCACTACCTCTATAAAGATAGGATATGGCTGGCAGGTGTCAATACCAGGGTTATTTCTGAACCTGGCACCATTATGCAGCTTTTCGAAACAGGTGACGTTGATCTAGTTTCTTTGTCAGAGGCCGATTATCAAAGATATCGCGAAGATCCACGGGTAGTGGAGGTTCCCGCTAGGTCTGTTCAGCGCATAGTAATCAATCTCCTCAGTACTAATAAACCCATTCTGCAGGATGAGAGGTTGCGGCAAGCGCTGTATTATGCCACCGACCGAGCGACCTGCGGCCAGATATCTTCCTCGTTGCCAGCGAACTACATAATACCTACCACCCATGTCATCGACGTGGAAAACGGTACTATTTACCGTGATACTGCCGCAGCGAAGGCTGTCCTTACGCCCGACCATGGCTATAACCCGGAGTTGGCGAAGAAATTGTTTAACGAGGCCATGGCCGATGCTGGGCTGGATAAGCTGTCTCTACAACTAGACTACCATGAAGGAGTAGAAGCGCGCCGCGCTGTGAGTGAATATCTGCAGGAGCAATGGCGCCAGATATTCGATGGTAGACTACAGATTACGCTACAGGCGGTGCCTTCGTCTCAACTGGCAGCCAAGCTACGGGATTTCCCTAACAATGTCAACGCCTTTGAGCTTGGCTGGACCGGAACCGGTCATGATGATTTCGACCCAGTTTCATGCCTGGCCCACTACTATTCCAAGACTGACCAGAGGAAAGGGCCATACTTTAGCAACGAATATGACGCTCTGTATGAAGCTATCTTGAAACTCCCCATCAACGATATGCAGGGCCGGCTGGAGTTAATTGCGGACGCTGAAAAGGTTATGCTGCGAGATGCTTCGTTTGTTCCTGTGACCCAAGGAGTTGAGCTGGCACTAATCTCTGACCGTGTCAAGCTGATGAGTGATGGGTGGTCTATTGCTCTGGGGTACGGTTGGGAGTGGGCCAAAATAGAAGAGTAAATAGCGTAGGCTGCAAGTATGGCTTAGCTTGCAGTTAGGAGTAGATAACGAGGCTATTAGTCTCTGCACGATAGCCTCGTTGTCTCAGCCGTGCTACTAGAGGAGAGGAAGGAAGGCATGATCAAGTATACTCTTCAGAGGCTGGTTGCCCTTGTTCTTACTCTGTTCGTTATATTGACCATCGCGTTTCTGGTGATCAGACTTATGCCAGGTTCTATTTACGAAAACAGGGAGTTGCCGCCTAAGTTGCTGGCAACTTTAGAGGATAAATATCACCTTAATGAGCCCATCATTGTTCAGTACAAGATATTCATACAAAACATCATGCGAGGGGATTGGGGAACATCGATAGCCTTAAGGGTAAATGTTCCTGTGTGGGAGGTACTGTATTCCCGCATTCCTATCACTCTGCAACTAAACTTAATAGCACTAATCATCGCTTTGCCGTTGGGTATTCTAGCGGGGATCTTGGCCGCACTTTTCCAGAATGGCAAAGTAGATCACTTGCTTTCGTTCATGGTAGTGATATTTATTTCGGTGCCGTCCTTTATTTTCGCTACACTGCTTCAATATGTCTTTGCATTTCGCTTGGGATGGCTCCCGATAATTTATAATGCGTCTAACTTGGGCGGCTCTAAGTATGCATCGATTATCCTGCCAGTGATCGCCCTCATGCTAGCCCCTATGGCTAGGGTCACACGATATTTGCGGGGAGAGTTGATAGAGACGCTGAGTTCGGATTTCATGCTACTTGCAAGGACAAAGGGCTTGTCGAGGTTTCAGGCTACGGTCCGGCACGCCATGCGTAACTCTTTTGTGCCGTTAGCGAATATCATCATCCCCATGTTCACTGACATCCTTACGGGGTCCTTAGTAGTGGAAAATATCTTTGCCGTAGCAGGAGTGGGTGGCTTGCTGATTAACTCGCTTAATGCAAGTGACCATCCGCTGACCATTGCTATTCTCATTTTCTATTCAGCGATATCACTACTAACCATTTTGGTTGTTGACTTATCCTATGGCTTAATTGACCCAAGGGTAAGGATGGGGGGTGCAAAGAGTGAGCAGTAATGACGTATTCGATGAGAAGGCAATGTCAGATATGCCATCGGAATTCCTGGAACGGATACAGATTAGCGAAAGGCCTAAAGACGCCGAGCTGCAAGCCCCTGCTGTGGGATACTTTAGAGACGCCCTCGTTCGGTTTGTCAGTAATAAGGCGTCAGTTGTGGCCTTCTTTATAATCTGTTTCATAATATTCATGGCTATCCTGGGACCGGGCATGAACTCGTTCGGTTTTAATGAGCAGAACGTTTCCCTAAGAAATATGCCACCCAAAATCCCTTTACTAACGAAGTTCGGGATAGCTCAAGGGTATCGCGTGCTTGAAGGGCGGCAGGTGAGCTTTCTTACTGATACTGATAGATACCCCGAGGGCTCCATTATTACGGTTTTCAACCGGAGAGCTGTAAATGGAGTGGAAATAGCTGATGTAAAGGTTGACTACTATAAACTCATGGGTGCCGAGAAGCCCTATTGGTTTGGTACAGACTATCTAGGTCGTGATTACTGGACAAGGCTATGGAGAGGCGTACGAGTATCGCTCGTTATTGCTTTTGTTTCTGTCGTCACTAATCTTATCATTGGAATCATCTACGGGGCTATTGCGGGTTACTATGGGGGCGCAGTAGACATGGTTATGATGCGAATATGCGAGATAATCCAGGCCTTCCCCCGGGTCGCGGGTGTAACCCTCTTCATTCTTTACTTTGGAACGGGGCTATTCTCAATCATTATGTCGCTGGTGATAAGCGGTTGGATTGGTACTGCTCGGCTAGTACGGGCGCAGTTCTATAGATTTAAGACTCGCGAGTTTGTTTTGGCGGCCCGGACTATGGGAGTGAGGGATTCGGTTATCATGTTTAGGCACATACTTCCTAACTCTTTGGGACCGATTATTACCCGTACTATGATGGCGGTGCCTTCTGCCATCTTCACAGAGTCCTTTCTGGCCTATATCGGCTTAGGGTTGCAGGCACCGGAACCAACGCTTGGTGTATTGTTATCAGATGCACAAAAGGTCCTGCTGAATTACCCTTATCAGTCTCTCTTTCCGGGGCTAGTAATTTCGGCGCTCATGGTTTCGTTTAACTTGTTTGCTAATGGGTTGCGCGACGCTTTTGACCCGACGTTGCGGGGCACTTAGGAGGAATATGGTGATGAAAAAGGCCAACAAAATCTTGGAAGTGAAGGATCTATCTGTTTCCTTTAACACCTACGGGGGAACTGTTGAGGCCGTGAGAGGGATATCCTTTGATCTTTATGAGGGCGAAACACTGGCTATCGTGGGAGAGTCGGGCTCTGGGAAATCGGTTACAATTCGCGCGATCCTGGGCATCCTGGCAAGAAACGCTGTGATCAAGGGCGGTAAAATACTATATCGGGGCCAGGATTTGACCAAGCTTGATGAGGATGAGTTTCATAAAATCCGCGGGAAGCTTATATCTTTGGTCTTTCAGGACCCGTTATCGGCCCTAAATCCGATAATGAAGATTGGCAAACAGATAACCGAAGCTCTGCAGCTATCTCTTAATTTGTCCAAAAAAGAGGCACGAGATAGGGCGATTGATTTAATGAAAGCAGTTGCTATTCCAGAGCCAGAGAAAAGATTCAACCAATATCCTTTTCAGTTTTCCGGGGGGATGCGGCAACGGATTGTAATAGCAATTGCGTTAGCAAGTGAGCCCGAGATACTCATTTGTGACGAGCCCACCACGGCCCTGGATGTAACAGTGCAGGCTCAAATTCTTGAGCTAATAGCGGAGATGAAAGGGCGACGCAATCTGTCGGTCATTTTCATCACGCATGACCTAGGCGTGGTTGCAAGTGTTGCAGATAGAGTTTCGGTAATGTATGCGGGGAAGATTGTGGAGACAGGGACAGTGGAGGAGATCTTCTACGAACCGAAGCATCCATATACTTGGGCACTACTGTCTTCAATGCCTGACCTGGAGACAAAAGAAACGCTGTTTTCCATCCCGGGCACCCCTCCAAATATGTTATATCCGCCTGCCGGCGATGCTTTCGCTGAGCGTAACCAATATGCGTTGCGTGCCGATTTTCAGCAGCACCCCCCTTTCTTCAAAGTGTCGGATACGCATTACGCCGCTACTTGGCTATTGCATCCGGAAGCGCCACAAGTGGAACCTCCCCAGGCGCTAAAAGAACGTATTGATAGGATGATGCGGAGGAGGCTAGGGCATGAGTGAAGTGGCAGCGTTAGGGATGGAAAAGAAAACGATACTGGACGTGCAAAACCTGAAGATGTATTTCACGTCCGGTACGGGGAAGCGGAGTATGCAAGTAAAAGCCGTGGATGACGTAAGCTTCAAGATATTCTCCGGCGAAACCTTTGGCCTGGTAGGTGAATCAGGCGGTAAGACGACTACCGGGCGGGCCATTATTCGGCTCTACAACCCTACTGCCGGGAAAGTCTATTTTGAGGGGAACCTCATTTCCGGGCCGATGTCGAGGCGGGTATCCAAGCTATTGACCAGTAGAATGCAGATGGTATTCCAAGATCCTGTAGCATCACTGAACCCGCGCATGACTGTGGAAGAGATAATTGCTGAGGGCCTAAAAGTGATGGGGATGAGGGACAGGCGGGAGAGGCTGAAGGAAGTCTACCGGGTCTTAGACATTGTTGGCCTGGCTAGCGATCACATTAACCGATACCCGCATGAATTTAGCGGAGGGCAAAGACAGCGCATCGGGATAGCGAGGGCCATCGTGACAAAGCCGTCGCTGATTATAGCAGATGAGCCAGTCAGTGCCTTGGACGTGTCGATACAGGCGCAGATTATCAACCTTTTCAACGCGCTCAAGCAAGAAATGGGGCTAACCGTGCTCTTTATTGCCCATAATCTCTCGGT
>CALNBW010000167.1 GCA_937874815.1 uncultured Bacillota bacterium
AATAAGCTTTTTCATATAGATGCCTCCCACTATAAAGTATTTTTTCCTCCTGTTTTCTCGCTCTTTCTCAGTTTTTCTCCTTTGACTCACTGAAGCCCTTGAGGCAGATTTGAAGAATGCTGTGTGCATCTCCATAAAAGCTGTTGCAGGAATAAGCCTGTTTAATCAATACCAGACTATGGATAACGTGGTATGACCGCACAGTGGATCTCCACATCAGCCCTTGGGGTTTTCCCTCCCATGTCACACTGGGTCTACGCCCTTACATTCCTTCGTTCTACCTCTCAAGGGGTGGAGGCCGATTCTTGCTCCCTTACTGGGTCGTTGCCCTTATGGAATATATCCTTCGGCTTCTCCGGTGCTTCAGTTGTCAATACTTAACCTTTTGAGCGAGATTACGGAATTATGCTTTGAGCTTTTATGCAGCTCTTTGTAACTGGGCTACGCGCATAGGTCCTAATACGTCGTTTGCGTTGTATTCTTTCTGCCTCGTCCCCAATGTATAAAGGACGCGGATCAGCTTCCCGCATAATGCAATAAGAGACTGTTTTTTCTTCAATGGATTCTCTCGGCGCGTTGTGAAGTGCTCGTGTAATACTTTAAATTCGGCGTTCTTGGCCACCACAGGCAATATAGCCCGAAACAATAGGCTTCTCAGACGAGGACGTCCCCGCTTACTAATTCCAGTCTTGCCTTTACGTTTGCCGGAACTATTCTCTGTCAGGTTCAGGCCGGCTAAGCGGATGATTTGCTGCCCATGGTCATATTGGTTTAGATCACCTACCTCTGCTAGGAAGCCGGCGATGGTTAGAATACCGATTCCTGGGACACTCAGCATTTCCTTAGTTCCTGGGATATTTTCAAGGATCTGCATGACTTCCGCCATGATGGCTTCTTCCTGCTTGGAGTATAGTTCATATTGCTCCAGTAACATAGCAAGCTCAATCCTAGCAGCTGCCAGCCCCTCTGTGAGGCCAATGGAAGTCATTGCAGCAGCATGCAGACTCTCAGCTCGCTTGATGCCTATTCCTTGTTTAATAGCTGTCTTCCAATGCGCGAGAACACCTCTGGCACCGATAGCAATGATCTCCTCTGGGGTTGGGAACTGTCTCATAGTCATAAGAGAGGCCTTCCCTTCCCAACTCTTAAATACCGAGAGGTATTCTGGAAAGTAACGGTCAAACCATCCCACGACCCGCGCTTTAACCTGCGTTAGATTCACCATAACTTTTTCACGCAAGTTCATAAGGATGCGCAATTCGGCGTATTCCTTGGTTGGCAGGTTGGGTTCTGAGTATTTTCCATTCCGAATAAGGTCGGCGATTACCTTGGCGTCTTTGTAATCGCTTTTGGTTTGTGAGTTGTCTTCAATATCCTTGGACCTGTTAACGTGGTGAGGATTTACAACGACAACTCTAATGCCTTGTTCTTTCAAGAACGCCGCTAACGGAAACCAGTAGTGACCAGTTGGTTCAATGCCAAACATGATGTCCGTTTTTGCATGCACTCGGCTAAGATCCTTCATCCACGATGCTAGTTTCATAAGCCCTTCATGGTTATTGTGAAACACACAATCCCTGCCAAGCTCAATGCCACGAAAATCTACGGCTCTAGCAACGTGAATCTTCTTTGCAATGTCTGCTCCGACGACCAGGGTCTTTTCGGTTATTCGGGTGATACGTTGATTCTGTTTCTGATTCATTCTATACTTGTTCATGTGAGCGCCTCTTTTCATGTTGGGATTTTGTTCCGTCTAGAACTTTTCCCAGTATACTAGAGGTGCTCTTTTTGTTCAAAGCCTAAATTACTTCATTACAGGAATGGCTCCCTACTGGCGCTGATAGACAATGCTACCGTTAATAATAGTGTAGTCAAC
>CALNBW010000168.1 GCA_937874815.1 uncultured Bacillota bacterium
CTTTGTTAACTATCAGCTGATCGGCCTGCAGGCGATGCAGCAACTCAATTATCTTTTCGGTGCAAAGGGAGAAGATTGCTTCGCCTTTAGCTTTGCTAGCTAGGGTGGCGTCTCCGGTCTGGGCGTTCTCCATAGTTTGTAGCGGCATGCCCGGGAACTTAACGTTGGCAATGGCCTTGTTCCAGTTGACCTTGGCCTTGGACATGTCAACTAGCGATTCGTCAATAGCCAGCACAGCCGAAGTTTCGTCTTCGCCCGCATGACCTTGGCCCTCGCAGATGGTCAGAATTTCGGCCGCATAGTCAATCCACCAGTTAATCAGCAGCACTGTCAACCCCATATCGGCGAGACGCTCCATGACCGGTGTCAACGCAGGGGTATTACCACCATGGCCGTTAAAAAGAACTAGTTTCTTCACTCCCCACTTGGCTAAGTTCTTGCCTACGTGATAGACGTATTCTCCAAAAACATCGGCAGGAATATCTAGGGTGCCCGGATAAGGTGCCAAATTCCAGGAATGGCCGTAGGGGATCTCGGGTGCGATAATCAGTTCGTCTCCCATACGTTCCTCGATCAATTCCAGGAAACGCCGGGGAATGATGACATCGGTTCCCAACGGGCAGTGATGCCCGTGCGCCTCCGTCATGCCAATTGGGAGTACTACAGTATCAATACGTTCTAGGGCCTCAGCAAATTGATCCGAGTTTAAATAGAGCATATACATGTGTTCTTCTCCTCCTTGCCTTTTATGGATGACTATTCTTTGCTGGAAAGCGCTTGCTGCAGAACTTGGTTAACCAGCTTGGGGTTAGCTAAACCGCCTGATAGTCGCATCACTTGTCCTACCAGGAAACCGAATGCCCTCTCCTTACCTCCTTGGTAATCTCGTACAACGATAGCGTTAGCAGCGATAACCTGCTCCACCCAAGCCGTAAGTTGCTCCAGATCAGTTACCTGCTTTACTTGGCGCGAGCGCGCTAGGGCTGCCGGAGCCCGCCCACCAGCAAAGCCATCAGCCAGGAGCTCTTTAGCAATATTGTGACTGAGCGTGCCTTGCCGAACAAGCTGCAATAGCTCAGCCAAATCGGACGGCGCCACAGGGCAGTTAGCAAAGGTGCGAGATGCCTGGTTAAGTAAGGCACGCAACTCAGTTAGTAACCAATTAGCAACATCCTGAGCCAGGGGATAATGCAGCAATACTGCTTCAAAATAGGCAACTAAATGGGGGTCACCAGTGAGCTCGCAGGCTTGGTAGTAGCTCAGGCCAAGCTCATTCTGATAGCGTTGCTGCTTGGCGAGGGGCAGTTCAGGCAGCTTCTGCCTCAGGGCTTCCAGCCGAGCGCTGTCAATCGTG
>CALNBW010000169.1 GCA_937874815.1 uncultured Bacillota bacterium
AGGCGGGGGCCAGGGTGGAAGTGAACCTGGAAAAACGACACCCGGCGGATTTCGCCCTCTGGAAGAAGGCCCCGAAAGAGCATATCATGCAGTGGCCTAGCCCCTGGGGCATGGGGTATCCCGGCTGGCACATTGAGTGTTCCGCCATGGGGCGCAAGTATTTGGGTGATCAATTTGATATCCATACCGGCGGTGCCGACCATATTCCAGTACATCACGAGAATGAAATCGCGCAGACGGCCGCATGCACAGGCAAGCCTAGTGCCCGCTATTGGATGCATAACGAGTTCCTGTTGATTGATGGTGGCAAAATGTCCAAGAGCTTGGGCAACGTCTATACAGTCTCTGATCTGGTCGAACGCGGCCTTGAACCCCTCAGTTACCGTTATTTCTGCCACAATGCCCACTATCGGCGGCAGCTGAATTTCACCTGGTCGGCTTTGGAGGCAGCCCAAAAAGGCCTACTTAGCTTGCGTCGCTTAGTACAGAATAGCGCCAACCTGCCTGCTAGCCAGGAGGCGGCCACCAAAGCACTCGCCTTCAAAGCAGAGTTCCTGGAGGCCATTAATGATGACCTCAATTTACCCAAGGCTGTTGCTGTGCTGTGGGAGGCAAGCAAGGCTGATTTAGGCAAGCAGTTCTACGAGTTAGCAGGCGAATTTGATCGGGTGCTTGCCCTAGATTTATGCCATGGGGCGGTAGAAGCAGATACCTTGCTGGCGCGCGAAGAGCTGCCGGCAGACGTGCTGACCTTGGCGGAAGAGCGGGAGGCCGCGAGGGCAGCTAAGGACTGGGCAAAATCAGATGCGTTGCGCCAACGGCTGCAAGAGCTAGGCTATGCTGTGAAGGATACGGCACAAGGGATGGAGATCAAAAGAGTTTAGCTAAAACGATGTTTAAGGCTGCCCGCTTGGCGAAACCAGGCGGGCAGCCTTCTTGTCTATTTGAATAGGTCAGGGTATAGCAGCTTTGCCATTTCTTCTACAGCGTCAACTAGACGGGGACCGGGGCGGCTGAAGAGGTCGGGGTTAACAGAATAGACCTGGTCATTGATCACGGCTGCTACCGTTTGCCAGTTGCTTCGGGCCTTCACATCTGCTGGCCCTTGCGCATCGTGCCCGATGAGGACAACCTCTGGGTTTTTTGTCAGTAACAGTTCTAGATCGATCATTGGCCAGTCTGTTGATGCGTCAGCTGCCATGTTTCTGCCGCCGGCCTTTACGATGGCATCACTAATGAAAGTGTTAGGGCCGGCTGACATCAGAGCATCATGCCATACTTCGTAGAAGACGAGGGGGCGTTCACTATCAGGAATATCCTTGATGCGGTCGCTTACAGCGGCTAAACGTCCACGTAGCGCAGCGGTTAGTTCCTCGGCCGCTGCAGTGACATTAGCAGCCTTACCAATGAGCTCGATATGACCCAGCATTTCTTCTAAAGTCGTGGCGCGGATTGCTAACACCGGGAGACCTAATGAAGCTAACTGTTCTACTACTTCCTTAGTAGTCAAGGAGTCGGCGATAATTAGGTCAGGCTTAGCTGCCACGATTCCTTCTACATTAACGCCTTGATACCCACCCATTTTCTCTATTGCCAGCGCTTCCTCTGGGTAGTCGCAGGCGTCCGTTACACCAATTACCTTATCGCCCAACCCCAGTGCGAACAGTATTTCTGTGCTGCTTGGAGATAGTGAAACAATAGTCTCGGGCTGCTTAGGGATATTAACCTCCCGCCCGAAAGAATCCGTGAGAACCAGGGGATAGCTATCACCGTTGGCTACCGGTGTAGTAGGCCCCTTGCATCCCGCCAGGGCAAGCATCAGGAAACTCAATAGAACCATGCTAGTTAACAGTTTTCTATTCATTTAGAACCCTCCTTAATCTTCACCAAAAAAACCCCCATCCCGATGGGGCAACCACTGAACAAGTCCCGCTGGTTCATGGAAAGGTCGTTGGTCCTGCGAAAAGCGCATTGG
>CALNBW010000170.1 GCA_937874815.1 uncultured Bacillota bacterium
TTGACTATCTGTATGGCCTAGGTTGTCGCTTGCTGGCAACCACGCACTATAGTGAACTTAAGTCCTACGCCTATCAGACCAAGGGCATCCAGAATGCTAGCGTGGAGTTTGATGTAGAGACCTTGCGGCCTACCTATCGCCTTATGATTGGCTTACCCGGCAAAAGCAATGCCTTTGAAATTGCTAGTCGTCTGGGCTTGGCTGAAGACTTGATTGACCATGCCCGCACCTATTTGTCCGGTGAACAGCTGCGCCTGGAGGACTTATTGAAACAGTTGGAAGCAAGCCGCGTGCAGACCCGGGCAGACCAGATGGAGGCTCATGCCTTACGCCGTGAAGCGGAAATGAAAACTGACGAACTGACAAAGCGTTTGGACCAGCTCAAGCAAGAAGAAGCCAAGATCCTGGAGAGGGCCAAGCAAGAGGCGCGGTCGCTGGTGCAAAGCCATCGCCAAGAGCTGGAACAGATGCTCAGTGAACTCAGATGTGCTCTGGAGCAAGCCCAGGCTGACCAAGCAAACGCTAATCAGGTGGCCGAAGCTACAAAGCAGAAGCTACACGCTTTGCAGGAACAGACAGCTCCAGCTATTGTTCAGGAGCAGAAGGTGCCACAAGCAAAAATCGCCACTGATCGCGATTTCAAAACCGGAGACGAGGTTTTAGTGAAGCATTTGGGGCAGAAAGGCCAATTGCTCGACGACCCGTCAGAGAGCGGCGAAGTGCAAGTCCAATTGGGGGCTTTGCGTTTGGCCTGTCGTCTGGAGCAGCTAGAGAAGCTAGTTAGTAGCAAACCTCAAACAAGCGGCGGTGGCTTCAACATCGTAGATTTGGCGCGGGGCAGTGTGCCTCTAGAGCTAGACTTGCGGGGCCAAACTGTAGATGAGGCCCTGCTGCGCGTGGATAAGTATTTGGACGATGCTAGCGTAGCAGGCTTGTCTTCCGTGTCAATTATTCACGGCAAGGGAACGGGTGCCTTACGTAATGGTGTGCGAGATTTTATCAGTAAGCACCAACATGTATTATCCTATCGTCTAGGAGGACCCGGCGAAGGCGGCACGGGTGTGACGGTAGTAGAACTACGCAGATAAAAAAAGCTGTTTGCCGGCTAAAACCGGCAAACAGCTTTTCACTTTATCGTCTACCTTATCTACGTCTGCCCGGGGGCTTAGAATTGCCGTTACCTTCACCCTGGCCACCGTTACCATCTCCATCGCCCTCGCCTTGGCCGGGCGGCTGCTCAGGGTCTTCAGGGTCCGGTTCCTCACCGTTACCATCGCCTTCGCCGCCGGGTTCTTCTGGCTCTTCCGGCTGCTCCGGCTCAACAGGCTGAAAGTGCGCTTCGCATGTTTCTGTTGGTTCGGTACCCTTGATGAAGTACTCCAGGATGATATCTTCAGCAGGGCAATACGGGCCAGATAACAAGCCAGTTTTTGTGTCTATGGCTATTTGCACCACATTTTCGGGCAGCGAGGAGTAGAATCCGCTGGGCATAGGCACTTGGGCATAGACGCTTTTCATGATTCTGCCGAACATGGTGGCAGAAATATTACTGCTTGATCTGCCAGGCAGACTGCCCTTGCTACCATCGCTGGCGAGAATACCAGTTGTGGTATCATCATGGCCGATGTAAATGCCTGCCACATAATCGGGGGTAAAGCCGGCGAACCATCCTTCGCGGTTGTAATCGGTCGTGCCGGTCTTGCCAGCTGCCGGTCCGTAGTAACCACCGCGGGAACGGACGGTGCTCGCCGTGCCATAGTTAACTGGATTCTCCAGCAAGCTCGTCATGATGAAAGCTACTTCCTCACTTAACACAGCGTGGCTTTTTGCCCGATGCTCGTAAATGGTCTGTCCTCGGCTGTCTTGGATACTGCCAATTGCGTAGGTTTCATTGCGTACGCCTTTGTTGGCGATGGCACCAAAAGCCTCAGCCATCTCGATGGGCACAACCCCATTAGTAACAGCGCCAATGGTCAAGGATGCCAAGTTTCTATCGTTATGCGACTTACTGGAGTCTTCTACTAAAGTAGTGATTCCGAGACGCTTGGCAAACTCCAGCATCTTAGAAACGCCCATTTCTTTGCCGATTTTCCAGGCCGGTACGTTTAGCGATTGTTGCACAGCGTAACGTAGCGTAACAGGCCCGGAATAGGTGCGACTATAGTTGACTGGATATGCCGGTTTATCTGGGCCGTTCTCATAAATTGGTTCGTCTACAATGATACTGGCGGCTGTAAATTTCCCGCTTTCAATAGCCGGACCGAAAACGGTCAGTGGCTTCAGGGAGGACCCAGGCTGCTGTTTGATCAACTGGACCGCCCGGTTATGAACATCATTAGACGGCTCCCGCCCGCCAATCATGGCGCGAATACCGCCGGTCTTGACGTCCAGAATAACTAAACC
>CALNBW010000171.1 GCA_937874815.1 uncultured Bacillota bacterium
ACGGTAAGGGGCCGATGGGGTCCTGCGTAGGCACGATTGGCGCTAGCCTGTGCCCAGCAGCACCCCTCGGCCCCGAGCTATTTGCAACAGCCCCTTCTTTTTCTTTTTTGCTACTCATATATTGGACAAAGATATTCTGGAGAGACCAGGAGGTGTGCAGTCATGCGGCGCAGATACTGCAAGCGCGCATTCTTTTGCTTACTTGTTCTTTGTTTCGCCCTTACCACCCCCAAGGCACTAGCAAACCCTCTACACTGCAATTGTCCCGATGAAAACCGAGATTTACGCCTGACCACCCCCGCCCAAACGGGGCCTGATGTAGAGGAATTACAGACGATTTTGAAGGAACTAGGTTACTTCTCCGGCGAAGTCACGGGCAAATTCGGAACTGCGACCGAGGCGGCCGTTAAGAAACTGCAGGCCTGGTTGCATTTACCGGCAAGTGGGGTCTTTGGAGCTAAAGAAAGAGAAGCATTAACCATATCGTTGGCCCATGAGAGCATCGGCACAACCAACCCTGCCCCGCCGCCGGGCGAGTTGCGCATTGAAATTGATACGGAGAAGAAAACGCTGACCCTGTTGGTGGACGATCAGATTTATAAAGTATACCCTTGCGCAGTGGGCAAATCCTCCACCAAATCTCCGGTCGGTGAGTGGCGTATCATCCAGAAAGGCACCAACTGGGGCGGCGGTTTTGGCACCCGCTGGCTAGGCCTCAATATCCCCTGGGGAATCTATGGTATCCACGGGACAAACAACCCCAGCTCCATCGGTACGGCTGCCAGCGCTGGCTGTATCCGCATGCAAAACAGAGACGTGGAACAGCTTTACCCCTGGATCAGCGTAGGTACCCGGGTGTCAATCATTGGCCCCTTTCCCCGCATCCCAGTTACCCACCCCTTGCATATCGGGCAAAGTAGCCCGGAGGTGCAAATGCTACAACTCACGCTACGGGAGGCCGGATTTAACCCGGGCTACACTGATGGACGCTATGGAGAGGATACTGCGGCCGCAGTCAGCAGGCTGCAGGCCTATTACGGTCTACGCCCAACCGGCCAAGCAGATTACAATGTTCTAGCTTTGTTAGATTTACGCTAGGAGGGAGCATATGGTCAAATCGGGAACTCATCGCCGCAAAAAGTGGCGTGGCCGCCTATTTATTCTCGCTTTCATTTGCCTGCTGTCATACGTTGGCTATCAGGCATATCCTTATGCCTCTGCTTTGCTGCAGGGGCAACCCTACCTCAATCCCCGCGCTAAGACCAGGTCAGATGAAACCTACCAGCTGGAGGTATGGGTCAAGTTGCCTACGCTGGCAGATACGAAACCCGCGAGGGAGATGCTGGAGCGCAGTATTGCCGAGTTCACTGCCGGGCGTCCAAATTTCGAGATAAACATCACCTATTTGCCCGAAGCCCAGGCGATGGAGCGCCTGCAGTTAGCCCTGCAAGCAGGCACGCCCCCGGACTTGTTTTTTCATGCCGATAGCTCACAAACCTATTATGGGGAACTGCAAATACCACTGGAAATCTATCTGGGGCCGCAAGAAAAACTCGCTTGGCCTCAGCTAGTGTGGCAACAGGCTGCCATTGGCAAAAGAGTGTATGCATTACCCGTGGCCCTTTTCCCCCGGGTAATGCTCGCAAATACGGAGCTCTGGCAACCCACCAGCTGCAACCAGGCCGACGTAATCTCAGCTGGCTGGACCTGGGGTCAATTCCTGCAGTGTATCAGTGAGGCCGATAAGGGCACTGTGCACGGGTATGTGCCGACTTCTATTGGCGATGCCTTCTTCGCCAGCATGCTAGCAAGCTGGGGTCAACCGGCGGCTCTGACCAATGACGGGTCGCCGGCGTGGACTAGGGAGCATCTGATCTCCATCGCTGAGGCTTGGACCCAGCTGGGCCAGAGCGGCGCCGTACCCTCCCCGCCCGCTAGCATGGATAGCGATTGCCTAAACCTCTTCCTCAACAAAAAGGCGGCTGCTATCGGCCCGCTCAACCACCATCTGGCGACATGGTTATGGAAAAATGCAGCTGAAGCTGGCATAACGCCTGCCCTCTGGCCCATGCCTAGCCAAACTGGCCATAGTGACTTGAGAGGAGTTTACCTAGCAGCTTTTCGCCAAAGCACTTACCAGGGGCACCGCCATACGAAGGCGACAGCAGAGCTAGCTCAGTATCTAGTATCTGAGTTAGCTAAGCAGATGCATCAGCTTACTGGCGCTGTGCCGGCGCAGAACCACCTGCTAACGGATTTAAACTATCCTTTTAGCCAGGAATCACTGGCCGTCTATACTGACTTGGCCAAAGCTTTGCCAGTAGCATACGCCTATGGCCCCGAGCCGGGCATAGCCGCCAGGCACTGGGAACATACCATCGCCCCCGCCTGGGCAACTTTTGTGGCTGGGCAGTATACTGCTGATGAGTTCGCAGAAGCAATACTGACTGGCCTAGTCAGAGCCACTATCGCTGGGCCCTAACCCTGCAATTGACAATCAGTCTTGGCTTATATTAGTTCTCCTTCTCATATGAGATTACTTTTCAGTAAACTTATTACATTATTATCATTGACACTAACTAAATAAGGGCATATGCTATAGGAAAATCTGTTGGCGGAGGAGAACACAATGTCAGGTACAACTAGACTAGAAGTAGGCACTCAAGTGACAAAGAATACAATATGGATTAACATAGCGCTGGCGCTAGTTAAACTAGCAGCCGGAATAATTGCCGGGAGCTCTGCTATGATTGCCGACGCCATTCACTCCGGCAGCGATATCCTGACGTCTATAGCAGTCATGATAGGACTCGCCATGGGTAGCAAACCGGCTGACGAAGACCACCCCTATGGCCATGCCCGCTTGGAAGCAGTTGCAGCCAAAATCGTAGCCACTCTGCTCATCATCACCGGCATCGGGCTGATCTATAGTTCCAGTCGCATTCTTCTACGCAATGAAGCTACCGCGCCGGGGAGGCTCGCCGTGTATGCGGCTATCCTTTCCATCGTAGTCAAAGAATGGATGTACTGGTATACGCTAAAGACGGCCAAGGCGATCAATAGCACCGCGATGGTGGCCGATGCTTGGCACCATCGTTCCGATGCATTTTCTTCTATCGGCACCCTGGTCGGTATCGTGGGCGCTCGCCTGGCCTTCCCCTGGCTTGACCCCTTATCCGGCATTATCGTGGCCCTGCTGGTCTGCAAGGTGGGAATCGATGTCTATCTGCGCTCTGTGCAGGAGCTGATAGATAGCGCGCCAGCACCCGAAATTGTTGATGCCATCAGGCAGACTGCCCTCACTCAAACAGGAGTTATTGCAGTCAACGACCTTAAGGCTCGGCTCCAAGGGCCTACCATCCGGGTCGACTTGGAGATCTGCGTGGATCCCAAAACTACGCTGCGAGACAGCCATGCCCTGGCCCATCAGGTAGAAGATCAGATTATGTCGCAGGTTGATACCGTAGAAGCAGTGATGGTACACGTCAATCCCTGCGGTTCTGACCAGGCTACGTGCGAACACGCCCCCTGTAGCAACTGGGTGTAATCAAAGCTGCTTTCTCACTAGGCCGCGCATACGATCGATCTAGGCTCTCCCCCAACAATGGCGGGAGAGTCCTTTTATTTACCTATGAGCAGGGGAATGCTACTAGCAGGTTACGTGAGATAGGAGGCTGCTCATGGGACGACGCCAAAAACGAAACCCTATACCCGCCAGCGAATTCAGCAATAGACGGCGACCGGAAAAGGCCAATGCTGAACTCGAATCAACATCGGCAGTTGTCGATGCTTACGACCGCCCAATCAGTCGCGATCTCGAAGAAAATATTGAAATCCTGAAGAAATTGCTGGGTAACAGTGACGACATCATCTACCGGCACATTACTATTGGTAACGCCAATCGTCTCTCCGCAGTCTTCATCCTGATTGATGGGCTGGTAGATAAGGATACATTACAGGAAAACGTGATGACGCCCCTGATGCTTTGGGCGAAGAAAGTCGAGGCCCCAGCCGCTACCACACCAGAGGCAATTAAATGCCTGATGTCGGAGCACTTCCTTTCTTTTCTGGAGGTAAGGGAGAAAAACACGTACCCGGAAATTGTGGCGGAGATACTGGCGGCGGGGGCCGTGTTAATCACAAACTCGACTTGGCCTTCGTACTGGGGGCGAAAAAATGGGAACACCGTTCCATCTCTGACCCGGCAACGGAGAATCTGGTGCGTGGGCCGCGAGAAGGATTCAACGAACTGATGAAAAGCAGCGTCGCCCTGGTGCGACGGCGAGTCAAAGATCCGCAGTTGCGGGTTAAATACTTCAAAATGGGAACGCGTTCGGTTACCGATTGCGCGCTGCTCTATTTAGAAGATGTAGCTAACCCCGTCCTGGTGAACGAGGTTAAGCGGCGTCTAGATCTAATTAATACTGACGGTATTTTAGATAGCGGGTATATTGA
>CALNBW010000172.1 GCA_937874815.1 uncultured Bacillota bacterium
ACTTCTGCAGACAAGCCCCCAGTGGCAGGCATTGCCCAATCTTCGCAGACGGGCGCTGCCACAAACATTATTGCTGGTCTAGCAGTCGGCATGCGGAGCACCGCTCTGCCCATCCTAGTTATCTGTCTGGCCATTTTCATTGCTTTTAACTTCGCCGACCTCTATGGTATTGCTATTGCTGCTGTCGGTATGTTGGCTATTACCGGTATGACAGTAGCCGTTGACGCTTATGGTCCGGTTGCCGACAACGCCGGCGGTATCGCCGAAATGGCGGAGCTAGACCCGCACGTGCGCGAAGTCACTGATGCTTTAGACGCTGTAGGTAACACGACGGCTGCCGTTGGTAAAGGCTTTGCTATCGGCTCAGCTGCACTGACAGCCTTAGCTCTCTTCTCCGCCTACTCGGCAGCAGTTCAGCTCGAGAGCCTCAACATTCTCAGCCCCACTGTCATCATTGGTATGTTTGTTGGTGGTATGCTGCCTTACCTTTTCTCTGCCATCACCATGGAAGCAGTCGGCAAGGCTGCCTTTGAGATGATTGAGGAGGTACGCCGCCAGTTCCGTGAGATACCGGGAATTATGGAAGGCAAGGGGCGTCCTGACTACGCTCGCTGTGTTTCTATCAGTACCTCGGCTGCGCTGAGGCAGATGATCGTTCCTGGCCTGATTGCTGTTTTGGCTCCGCTAGTGACCGGCTTCGTCCTAGGTAAAGAAGCTTTAGGCGGTCTGCTCGCTGGCGCGCTCGTGACCGGTGTATTGGTGGCTATCCAGATGGCCAACTCCGGTGGCGCTTGGGACAATGCCAAAAAACACATTGAGGCTGGCAATTATGGTGGCAAGGGGACTCCAACCCACGAAGCCGCAGTCGTCGGCGACACGGTGGGCGATCCCTTCAAGGACACCTCTGGCCCTTCGATCAATATTCTGATCAAGCTGATGACCATCGTGGCTTTGGTATTCGCTCCATTGTTCCTTTAAACTAAACTGCAGTGAGTTAGTAGGGGCTGCGGGGTGTTGCTTAGAGCACAGGAGCAG
>CALNBW010000173.1 GCA_937874815.1 uncultured Bacillota bacterium
GGGCGGCATGACCACCGTATTATGGGAGATGGAAGGGCGTCTGTTTCTAGTTCAGGGTTTGACAGAAAGCGACGTTGCTCTGGCGGTAGCCCGAGGAGTAAAATTTGTAGAGTGAACTTCCGCCCTCTTGCCTGTGCAAAGAGGGCTTTTCTATTATGGGTTTTGCCCTTGCCAGAGCGCGTCTTTAATCAAGATGGAATCCCGATCATACTCTAGCAGGCCGTCGCGGCGCATCTTTTGCAGTTCCCGCGACAACGAAGTGCGGGGAATGCCAAAGCGTTCAGCAAGTTCTTTCTTGCTCATGTCTAGCTTGATCAAAAGGCTACTACCTTGTCGGCGGTATTCATAGGCGAGAAACTCGGTAATCAGTTGCCGTATGGTTTTGGCAGAGATGAGTTTGATCTTGTCCGTGAGCAAGACGGAGCGATCAGAAAGATGCAGTAGCAGCCCTAGCCAGAAATCTTGGTTCGTCATACAGAGCTCAGTAATAGTTGCTTTGCCTACGTGCAGAATCGTGGTAGCGGCTTTGGCGGTAATAGTCATTGGGTAAAAATTGCGTTGGGAAAAGAGCAGGTTGACGCCGATAAGGTCTCCTGCCCAGAATTCAGACACGGTTAGCACATTTCCTTGCTCATCAATGCTTTGCACAATAACACTGCCCTGCAGAATCGCATCCAGCGTCCCGCAGCGTTCATTCTGCAAGTAGATGACGGCATTTTTGGCATACTCGTTAATGCGCAGGTCCTTTGCTTGTAGCAACCGCTTGCTCTCCTGTTCGGACAAGCTGCCAAAGAGGCTGTTTATCTGCAGCATCTGGCGGGCCAGTTCCCTTCTCGACGACATATGGCACCTCTTTTCCGGAAGTGTTACCTAGGTAACTACATAGTATTAGCTATTACTATAGCATAGCCCCTAGAGCAAATGGCAAGGAGGCTAGATATGAAGTTACCGAAAATGGATCCCTTTACGCTGGCGCTGTGGATTATCGCCTTAAGCGCCCTCCTCTTTTTCCTTTTGAAGGATAAGAAGAGGACA
>CALNBW010000174.1 GCA_937874815.1 uncultured Bacillota bacterium
ACTTGGATGGCAGAGCCACTGCGGTGTTAGGCACCCATACCCATGTGCAGACGGCCGATGAGCGCTTACTGCCGCAAGGAACAGCTTTTATTTCTGACGTCGGTATGGTAGGGCCCCGCGATTCTATCCTTGGGGTAGAAGTAGCTGCAGTGTTACATAAGTTTCTCACCGCCCTACCGGTACGCTTTGAGGTCGCAAAAGGACCAGTGGTAGCTAACGCAGTTCACATTCTAGTTGACTCGGACAGCCACTTAGCGATCAGCCCTCCCCAGCGAATTAAGGAGATAATTGGCGATTAGCCAGAGAAGCCTAGAGGACTTAGTCCAGGCTTATTGAATATAGGGTTTAGAGAAGTTTCTGCTGTTGCAGAGCGAAAATCTTTATCCGGGGCGAGGAGGAGTAACGGTGGAGCTATTAAGAGTCTCAGCAAAGTCGAGCCCTAACTCAGTAGCAGGCGCACTAGCAGCAATAATTCGCGAACGCGGGGCCGCGGAACTGCAGGCAGTTGGCGCTGGAGCCCTGAATCAGGCTGTCAAAGCAGTTGCTATTGCCCGCGGCTTTGTGGCCCCTAGTGGTATAGATCTCATTTGCATTCCCGCTTTTGCTGACATTGTTATCGATGGCGAGGAGCGCACCGCTATCAAGCTGATCGTGGAACATAGGTAGCTAACAAAGGAGGAAATGACATTGGAAAACAAGGCCCGCCAGTTGCATCAAGACGCATTAGTTATCGACACCCACTGTGACACTCTACTACGAGTTTTGGGTCGCAACCCCTACCGACAACAGCAGGGCGCCTATCGTCTTCATGATAGGCATACCGAAGGGCACATTGACTTGCCCCGCCTCAAAGAAGGCGGAGTAGATGTGCAGTTTTTTGCAGCCTATATCGAACCCATTTACAAACCAGATCGCTCCTTAAAACGAGCTATGCAGATATTCGATGCCTTTTATACAGAGCTAGACGCTAACCCCGATTCGATGCTGCTAGCTACCACCGTGCAGGACATTATCACCGCCAAGGAGCAGGGTAAGGTAGCGGCCGTTATGGCCATTGAAGGCGGCGAATCTCTAGAAGGCGACTTAGGGGTTCTGCGTATGTTCCACCGTCTGGGGGTTCGCTCCATCGGCCTCACTTGGAACGAACGCAACGATATTGCTGATGGTGTTGGTGACAGTAGGAGCAAAGGTGGCCTCAGCGTTTTTGGAGCCGCCGTTATTGAGGAGATGAACCGCCTCGGTATCTTGGTTGACGTCTCCCATCTTTCCGACCCCGGTTTCTGGGATGTAATTGAAATCAGCAAGCATCCCATTATCGCTTCCCACTCCAACGCCCGGGCAGTTTGCAACCACCGCCGCAACCTTGATGACGAGCAGATTAAGGCCCTGGCCAAGAACGGCGGGGTGATGGGGATGAACTTCGCTGCCAATTTTGTGAGAGAAGATGGCAAACCAACTTTGGCAGATTTGCTTGACCATATTGACCATATTGTGCAGCTAGTGGGCCCCCATCACGTCGGTCTCGGTTCTGACTTCGATGGTATCGGCGCTGCGCCTGAAGGCCTACACGATGTATCGGCAATGCCCATTATCACGGAAGGCTTGCTGAAACGGGGCTATAGCGATGAGCATATTCGGCTGATCCTGGGTGGCAATTACCTAAGAGTCTTCCAAGAGGTCTGGGGTTAATAGCCCGTGGCTATCGATCTGCATCTGCATTCCACCTATTCCGATGGTTGCCTCACCCCCGGCCAAATAGTAGAGCATGCCCACCAGGCAGGTATTACTGCGTTAGCTCTTACCGACCATGATACGCTAGACGGTATTCCAGAAGCCCTGGCGCGCGGTAAAGAGCTAGGCATAACCGTTCTACCTGGGCTTGAGCTGAGTTGTGGCCAGGAGGATCAAGGGGGATATCATATACTTGGATATAAAATGGACTGCAACTATGAGCCATTGCTGGTGCAACTGCGCCAGTTGAGCATTGCTAGGGCTGCGCGTGCAGATCGTATAGTCGCTCAGCTAGCTGCTGTTGGGATTCAGCTAGCTGGCAGTCGAGTGCGAGAGATTGCGGGTGCTGGCGTGGTGGGGCGTCCCCATATTGCGGAGGCGCTGATCGAGCAGGGGTTTGCCGAGGACAAGCAAGATGCTTTTCGGCGCTATTTAAGCCCGGGGCAACCGGGCTATGTCCCCCGTTACAGGCTCAGTGTGGCGCAGGCGATTGGCCTGATCCGCGCTGCTCGGGGTATCCCGGTTTGGGCCCATCCCGGCCAGAACTTTTCCCTGGAGCGCCTAGAGCAATTTCAGGAATACGGCCTGCTGGGCGTAGAGATCTGGCATCCTGACCATAGTGCCGAGCAGATGTTACGGTTTGCAGAT
>CALNBW010000175.1 GCA_937874815.1 uncultured Bacillota bacterium
AGCTGGCCTGAGGCAATGGTTAGCACTTGGGTAGTAGCAAAGTAGAGCGCACCAGCTGGCGTTACCCTGGTACCCTTTGGTATGGTAACGGCCGTTGGCCGCGCCTCGGAAAGAGTAAAACGTAGAGATACTCGGGCCGGTTGCGCCGGCAGACGGGCAACCCCCACCAGCTCAGCCAGGGCATCTAGCGTGGCCCCGGTGGCATAGCGCCACATGTTCTGTGTGCCGGTATGATTGATATCGCCCTTGAGCCCAACTACTACCTGGGCCAGCTGCTCTAAGAAAATCCGCCGCTCGTCCCCCGGGTAAAGCGTTACGCCCAGCTGTCGTTCAAAGTCTCTGATCATCTGTTGTTCTATTGCTCGAGCATCAAACTCGATAAACTTAACCGTCAATTTCAATCACCACCTCGGCATCAATGTTGCCATCGGGCGTTATACCGTTATACCTTACGCTGCTCACTCGAGCACGCGGCTCATATTCTTGCACCAATCTATAGACCTCAGCCGTGTACAGAGCAGCCGCTACTGGTGCCGGCTTGTCTATGATGGAGGGATCAATGCCTAGGGTGCGATTGTAGGCCACTTCATAGCGCCAGGTACTTATCAGATTGAGCACGTTTTGAGCTATGCGATTAACGCCTCTAGCAGCCCAGTCTAGGGCACTGCGCTGTGTGTTGATTGTTATATCTGGCATTCTATCCCTCCTACATCGCTGCTACGATTCTTCCGTCGGCCATCACCCTCATGGGGTTAGGACGCTTCAGGGCAGCCTTATCTGCCGCGTTTGGATTCAGCAGCGCTTCAATCTGCGCTTGAGTGAGACCAGGCGAACTCTTTGCGGCCGTGCCGGTTGCAGGTTTCTTGCCGGCACGTACGTATTCGTCAAATTTTAAGGTCAGCTCAGCTGACAGGATGTTACCTTTGTTATTGATAACCGCATTCTCTGCCTGCACGCTAACCAGCAAGTATTTATTCTGGCCCATCGGCCGTTGTCCCAAGACAA
>CALNBW010000176.1 GCA_937874815.1 uncultured Bacillota bacterium
GCTCGGCCTGTTGTCGCTCTAATTCCTTAGCTCCCTCGCTCCTTGATTTATGGCCCCAATGCGTTTTACGTATGACACCCGGCCCCCATAGAGCTTAGTCAGAAGTAAGGGGTGCGCCCCAGGAGGCCAAATGGCCGACCGGGGCGCTTTTTGCATTCAATATTAACCCAAATGCAGAGCCCGCAGGCGATATTGCAGGGTTTGGCGCGGAATGCCAAGCAAAGCGGCGGCATGGCTGATATTATTACCGCTCTGCCGCATGGCCTGCTCGATGAGGTGGATTTCTACCTCGGCAAGGGTATCGCGCAGTGTCTGACCAGGCTGCAAGGTGACGGCTGCGTCGCTGAAGCCAAACTGTTGGTTGGCGTTTTCGGCACGCACTAGGTGGGCTGGGAGCTGGGCCAGTTCGATTATATCTTGGTCACTGATGTTCAGGGCCCCTTCGATAGCGTGTTCCAGCTCACGCACGTTGCCGGGCCAGGAATAAGTATGGAAGAGCTGCTCTACCTCATCACTCAGGCCAAGGACCTGCTTACCCAGCTGGCGGTTATATTTATCGAGAAAGTGATGCACTAAGAGTGGCAGATCATCGGGGCGCTGGCGCAAGGGTGGAATTTGTAGTTGCACGACGTTGATGCGGAAATAGAGATCCTCACGCAATTGGCCTTGCTGCACCGCCTGCCAAGGATCAATATTCATGGCGGAGATAATGCGCACATCGACGGGCCGGACGCGGCTGTCGCCAATGCGCCGCACATAACGCTCTTGCAGGACCCGCAGGAGCTTTACTTGCAAACTAGGTGGCATGGCGTTAATTTCATCCAGGAACAGGGTGCCTCCGTCGGCGAGTTCAAATAGGCCGGGACGGTTCTCGGCCCCGGTGAAGCTGCCCTTGATAGTGCCAAACAGGATACTTTCTAGCAGGGTTTCGGGCAAGGCAGCGCAGTTTTGGGCAATGAAAGGCTTGCTACCGCGGGGGCTGGCGTTAAGAATGGACTGCACTAACAGCTCTTTGCCAGTGCCTGTTTCGCCCCACACGAGCACGGAGGAACTACTAGCGGCGGCCCGCAGCGCCGTCCTCTTGAGATTAACAAAGGCTTTATCTTGGCCGATCAGGTCATCGAAGGTGTAACGGGTGGTTTGGCGCTCGCTTTTCTTAGGCGATTGCTCAAAGATGCGCGCCTGCAGGTCGACTAAGCGCTCGGACAGCTGTCGCACTTCGGTGATGTCTTTCGAGACTTCGACGACACCTTGCAGTTGACCCTCCACCACAATGGGCCAAGTGCTATTGATCGTTGTAATTCGGTTCCCTTTGTAGTGGGTAAAAGACTGCTGATGATTGAGCACTGGCTGCAAGGTGCTAGCAACCTGCAGCAGGGTGCTACTTTGCCCGTCGAGTGAAGGATAGACATCGAGAATGTGACGACCGATAACTTGGGATGGATCGAGGCCTTCGAGTTTGGCGGCAGCATCGTTAAAATAACGCGTAACTCCGTTAGCATCAACCACGTGCACGCCGACGTCGACCAGGCGCAACAGAACTTCTAGGGTATGCTCCGGGAACTGCATTGACTCTTCCCTCCTGACAGACTATGGGCAGAACCTGCCGAAAATTTGGCATATGCTTTAATTTCTCCGCGGGGGCGGAGAAATCCTGCTTGTCTGCAGTGTCGGGAAGATGTTTTAGGAAAGAGGACCACGGGGTGTTGCTTAGAGCACAGGAGCAGGCTCCAATCGTGCTTACAGCAAGCACCCCGCGGTCCCCTCCTGCGTCCGCGAAAAGGTTGTTGGTCCTGCGTAAAGCGCATTGGGGCCTCAAATAAAAGGTGCTTAGACATCGACGGTTAAAAGCGGCCAACTGTTTGAGCTTAGG
>CALNBW010000177.1 GCA_937874815.1 uncultured Bacillota bacterium
CGCTGGCCATGCTGCAGCAAGGGGTAAACATTTATAAGAACTATGTGCCTTTGGAAAAAGATTTTATCAAGGAATATGAGGGAACCTACCTGGTGCCGAGCGGCATTCTCAACATTCATCTCTATGGAGCCCATGGCACCATTACCATGGATGACACGAGGGGCGGCAGGAGGCTGTGGCTTAAGAATTTCCACTACAATGGTAAGGAGCTGCGCTCAGAGGAAAACCGAACTCTACTATTTGAAAAGCATGGTGAAAACACCTATGCCCTTTCTGAGTTTAACGGTATCGTGGCCCCCATGGCCCAAAAAGTCCTAGCTGCTCCCCCAGTTTCCCAGGCTTGGAAAGACAGGGTAGGCAAAAAATACATTGTGGCCGATGCCGGCCCCTATGACATTGTCATCTGCGACCTGATGACGGGCTTTATGGTCAATCCTTTGCCCGATGTTGAAGGCATCTTGATGCTTTTCTTCTCCGGCAGAAGCGAAAGCGGCGTGTACGGCCTTTTTGAAGCGGCTGTAAAACCTTTAGATGATAACTCAGCCACCGGGTTCCTTAATCCCCCCGCCAATCCTAGCCGTGATCTGCTAACCCCCATCTTTGAAATTAAAGACGGGGTTGAATACTGCAGGGTGGCCTCCTACACCTATAAGGATGCGGCTTCTTTGCCCCCTTACGAGGGGCAAGCCTTTAATGACGTCTCCCAGGGGGAGAATGAGATCTATCGCTTGCCTTATGAGTTGGCCAAACTTCCGGAAATCCCCGAGGGCCGCCGCCTGATGGTGCTCGATGAGAAGCTTATCTGCGTCTATGATTCGCTGACGATGGACAAATATACATCGGCTAACAAGGGCTATTTGTTGTTTGTTTAATAGAGAATGCTGCCCAGTAAATAACCATGATGGAAGAGACGTGCCGTCTATGCGAAAGCAAGTCGGCACGTCGTTTTGCACTTTTTTGTGCCCCCCGCCCCTATGGCGGGACACCTAAGAAACCAGCACGCCGTCGCGCATTCTACAAACCACATCAGCGATAGCCGCAGCCTCCAGGTCGTGCGTAACGACGATTACACAGTAATCATCCTCATGCGCTAGCTTTTGCAGAATCGACATGATGTTCTGCGTGTTCGCCTCGTCCAAATTGCCTGTAGGCTCATCAGCGAGCAGCGTTTTCGCGCCGGCCGCCAGGCTGCGTGCTATTGCTACGCGCTGCTGTTCGCCGCCGGAAAGCTGACTTGGAAACCGCTTCATCTGTGCGGGCTTAATACCCACACTTTCGAGCAGCTTTTGCGCGCGCGGGATGGCGTCGACGGTCTTGACACCGATGAGTTCCAGCGGGTAACACACGTTTTCCAGCACCGTCATCAGCGGGAAAAGGTGGAATGACTGGAAAATCATCGAAATGTCGGTCTGCCGATATTTATCCAAGTTCATACTGGCCAGGCTCACGCCACCAAAGCTGACCTCACCCCCAGTCGGCAAATCCAACCCCGCCAGTAAAGAGAGCAACGTCGATTTTCCCGAGCCGCTCGGTCCGACAATTGCGTACATCTTGCCCGTCGTAAACACACAATTTACATTGGAAACTGAGGGAGCGGTAGCAGTCTTGTACTGATAAGTAGCGTTCGTCAAAACTAGGTCTGGCATAAAATCACTCCTTAGTCTGCAGTAATTCCAGCACATTACGCCGGGTAACAATCCAGCAGCCCAGCGCCGATGCGACAAGGCAACTAAGTGTATAAAGCCCGGCCATCGCGCCGAGAAGCGGCATGATGGCCGCCACGCGCGCGCAGGGCCGTTCCACAGCGCTAAAACGGCCAAGCCCGCCGCCAAGCCAAGCACAAACAACGCCATTTGCTGTAGCAGCAATATAC
>CALNBW010000178.1 GCA_937874815.1 uncultured Bacillota bacterium
GCGACCCTACGCGATATATCAAAAGCGGCTGCACCGAATGGCAGCCGCTTTGTTTGTTCTTACTCGTTATGCTTTTGGTGCTCGCGATAATCTTTTATTGCTGCCCGCAGGGCATCAGCTGCCAAGTTCGAGCAGTGCATCTTGACCGGCGGTAGCCCATCGAGGGCTTCCGCTACGTCTGCGTTGGTAATTTCAAGCGATTCATCAAGCGTCATGCCCTTCACCATTTCGGTAACGATACTGGAAGTAGCAACTGCCGCTCCGCAGCCGAACGTCTGGAAACGAATGTCCCCAATACGCTCCGCATCCCCGTCCTTGTCAACCTTGATATAAATACGCATCACATCACCACAAGTGATGTTGCCTACCTCACCTACGCCATCGGGATTCTCCAGGGTCCCTACATTACGGGGGTTAGAGAAATGGTCAATAACTTTTTGGCTATACAATGCTGCGCTCATGTTTATTCCTCCCTCTCCAAACGGTTATATAATGGTGACATGGCCCGGAGCTTCGCTACAACCTCCGGGAACACTTCTATAACATAGTCGATGTCAGCTTCGCTGGTGTCGCGCCCTAAAGTTAGGCGCAAGCTGCCGTGGGCCTGCAGGTGGTCGAGCCCCATAGCGATTAGCACATGCGAGGGATCGAGCGAACCAGAAGTGCAGGCTGAGCCAGAAGAGACGGCTATGCCACGCAAATCTAGGCTGAGAATTAACGACTCCCCTTCTACATACTTCACACTGATATTTACATTGCCCGGCAACCGTTTTTCAGGGTGCCCATTGAGCGTCACGTCTGGCACGGCGGTAAGGCCAGCGATCAATTTATCCCGCAGCCGTGTCATATGCTCTACTCGAGCTTCCCGCTCTTCCATAGCCAACTCAACTGCTCTACCCAGGCCTACAATACCAGGCACATTCTCAGTTCCGGGGCGTAGTTTGCGCTCTTGGCCGCCACCAAACTGGATGGGGCGCACCCGCGTGCCACGGCGCACATAGAGAGCACCGATTCCCTTGGGGCCATAGATTTTGTGCCCAGACAAAGATAGCAAGTCGACCTGTAGCTCATTTACATCAATCGGCAGTGTGCCGAAAGACTGCACCGCGTCCGTGTGCAAATAGACACCGTGGGCCTTGGCGATGGCTCCAATTTCAGCCAGCGGCTGAATGGCCCCCATCTCATTATTGGCATGGCCAATGCTGATCAGAATCGTGTCTGGTCGAATTGCAGCCTGCACATCGTCAGGACTAACCAAGCCGTCCACGTCCACTGGCAGATAGGTGACCTCATAGCCGTGCTTCTCTAGGTAGGCGCAGGTGTCTAGAATCGCATGATGCTCAATGCTGCTAGTGATAAGATGCCGCCCCTTTTCACGCAAGGCCTCAGCCACACCCATCAAGGCAATGTTATCTGATTCAGTGCCACCACTCGTAAAGTAAATCTCGTTCGGCTGAGCACCGATGGCTTGAGCAACTATTTCACGGGCATTATCAATTGCCATACGCCCTTTGCGCCCGAAACCATGCACACTTGAGGCATTACCATACATCGGGTTAAAATACGGCAGCATGGCCGCGATCACTTCTGGGTGAACCGGCGTCGTCGCTGCATGGTCAAGATAGACTGTACGCATTTGCTTAGACCTCCTCCGTATCGTGCGTGATCTTTGTGTTGGCTAGGTCGGCCAAAGTAGTCGTATTTAGCACCGCCGACATACTATCGCGCAGACGCTTCCACAATTCACGGGTGATACATATGTTTGCTCGTTCGCAGACCTCGGGTTGCTTGCGCCGTACACATTCAACTGGGGCAATCGGCCCCTCCACCGCCTGCAAAATATCTCCAGCGGTGATCTGATCAGCCGGCCGCGCTAGTTGATACCCACCGCTTGCGCCTCTGACCCCTTCCACCAGCTTAGCCTTTCTTAAATCCACGAAAATTTGTTCCAAATATTGCGCAGAGATATCCTCCAACTCCGATATGCGTCTTAGTGCAATAGGGGCTTCGTCCTGACGCATGGTCAACACCAACATTGCCCGTACTGCGTATTGGCCCTTGGTAGATAACCGCATACCGCTACCCCCGTTCTCCTCCAAATTATTCTGAGCAAAACACTCAGGATTATGCCCAAAAAATAAAACCCTTAAAATCATTTCCGAGTGATTCACTCGGGATTATAATAACCTGCCCACAAACGGCTGTCAATAGCCTTACAGATATCATTTGCCCTTGGTAACCAAAAATTAATGCACCCCTCACCTAGGAGGAAAATTAGTTGCCAGCTTACCTACTTTTCCAGTGCTGAAGCGGCAATAGCTGCATATCATATAGGGCCAGTGCCTTTAAAAAGGTACAAACTCGAAGGGAGCGTTGCTATGGACAAGGGTAAAATCCGCCGTTTGTTAGTTGTACTGTTGTCGTTGGTAATGGTGATGACGGTGTTTGCCAGTTTGGTTGGGGCAGAGGGGGAAACGGTTGAACCTACCGGCTCAAAGGATCCTCAACCTAACCATGACGTAACAGCTGTAGACGATCCGGATCCTAGTGATCCTAATGACACACGGGTGTTCATCGTTAAAGCTGGCGAGTCTATTACGATTAGCGTGCTTGATAATGACATCGTTACCCAATCCAATCATAACTCACTAAGAGTACAAGCAATAGTCACCCGTGCCACGAATGGAACTGCAGTGATTGATAGCGGAGGCAGAACAATTACCTATACCGCATACCCTGACTGTGAAGCTACCTCCGATCAGTTTGAATACAAAGCTGGGGTAGGCCAAAGCTCACATAACACGAGTACGGCTCGGGTTTACATCGTTATCGAACCTAAGACACAACCCCCAGCCAATAACGCCCCTATTGCCCTTCCTTTCGCCACTACGACCCAGGCCGGCCAACTAGTTTCAATTAACATAATAAGTGATATTCACTGCTCCGACCCGGATGGAGATCCTGTTACTGTCCAAAGCCTTGGTGCACCGGGAAGTGGCTCAGTCAGCCATGATGGTGCCCAGACCATCACCTATACCTCATTCGCTGGTTTTTACGGCACAGATAGTTTTACTTACACCATATCAGACAGCAACGGCGCAACCGCATCGGCAACAATAACTATTGCAGTCAACCAACCTCCTCTCCCAAAGTATAAGCCACTCAAGCCAATACTAGAATCCGTCACTTATTACGGCAAAGTAAATAGCGGCGAGCATGCTTGGGAAGCCCATTGGGGCTGGTTAAATGAAAACGATTTCGAGGTAGAAGCCTTGGTCTGCAAGTTTACTGGGTCAGTCATTGGCAACGATAATTCCCCAGTAACATTTGCAGCCGGACGCCAACGTGATATGTTCTCTACCATTTTCACTAGCGCCAACTTAGTCTGGACCCTGATGGGCCCTGATGGCAGCCAGCGCACGGCAACTGCGGGGCGCGCGCCTATTCCTGATCCTGAACCGCCTACTACTGGGCACCTGACGGTACGAAAACAGCTGGAAGGCGGGGATAACGATGCTGAGTTCAGGATTTCTGTTACCCGCCGCGACAACAGCCCCACTCTTTTCGGCTCGCAGGAACTGATTTACATTAGTGTCAATCGGCCTTGGGAAAAAGACCTTGAGCCTGGTACCTATCAAGTGACAGAGGACGATATGCCCGAGGGGTATTTCAAAGAGGACATATCTCATGAAGACGGCTGGATAACGATTGAGGCCGGTAAAGAATACATCGTCACTATTGTCAATCGCTATGAACCTGAGACTGAACCTGAAACAGGCACACTCGTTATTCGCAAGCAAATTACCGGGAGCGGCTATAACCCTGACGCCCGTTTCTCAGTGACAATCGAACCTTATGGGGAGGTAACCCCTAGGGGTTCACAGGAAGTGCGGACTGCCTCTATCAGTGTCAATGCCCCTTGGCATAAAGACCTTGAACCAGGCACTTACTTAATTCGCGAAGTAGAACAGCCTAGTTCCCGCTATAAACTTGTCGGCATCAGTAATGAGGGCATCGTAGAAGTTGTGGCTGGCGAAACCAGTGAAGTAATAGTCACCAACAAGTATCGGGCACCTGGACCGCCATTACCTCCAGATCCAGACCCTGAGCCGGACCCGGAACCTGAGCCGGAACCACCACAGAAACCAGAAGAGCCTACACCGCCAGAGGAACCCACTGAGCCTGCAGTGGAACCTGAGGAGCCAAGCGAACCCGAGGAACCGATTGAACCAGAAAAGCCAGTTGAGCCAACTGAGCCGGAACAACCAACGCAACCTGACCCTGGCACCTTGCCTAAAACGGGCAGCGTTGACGCTGCGCTTGTGCTTGGATCTATTTTGACTATAGGCGGTCTCTGGCTGGGTAAGAAACAGCGTTAACAAGGACAACGCCTCAGGCGTTGCTAGGAGGGCCCCCCACATGCGCCAGAAAAGAGTAGTTGTCGGTAGGGTCGCCTTCACCTTAGGGCTGCTACTACTGCTTCTCCCCCTGGCCCGGTGGGGGGCCGCCTACTATTGGCAGCAACAAGCCCTGCGTCAAATTGTGATTGAGCCTATATCTATAAGCGCCCCTGACGAAGTAGAAAGCGGGAGCTGGGTCGCGCAGCTGCAGGAAAAGGAACAAGGAGATCAGGCAAGGGAGCCAAACCTGATAGAAATCCCAAAGATAAAACTGCGGGCGGTAGTGCTGCCTGGCGTTACGCCGGCTGAACTAAAGCGCGGGCCGGGGCTCTATCCGCAAAGCGCAGCGCCGAGTGAAGGGAATGTGAGCATTGCGGCCCACAGAGGCGTTTATGGTGCCTGGTTTAGGCATATTGACGAATTGGAGCCTGGCGATGAAATTATGCTTTACCTTAACGGCACGCGATACTGGTATAGCGTGCGCGAGCAGTTTGTCACCCATGACCGCGATTGGAGCGTGGTGGAATCCAACGGGAGGGCCGAACTGACCCTCACCACCTGCTTATTCGGGACCAGTAGCAAACGGTTAGTGGTAAAGGCAGATCTGGTGGGGCCGTAGTCATAGGGAAATGGGGGATTGGGGGATAGTGTAAGCGCGTTTTGTGGGTCGCGGGCGAGACAGATGTGCTCTCGCGATATCTTTGGATATCGCTGCCGCACAAATTAGGGAAAGCACATTGCTTCAAGGCAATATGCATTGGTCTCGCCCCTACGGGT
>CALNBW010000179.1 GCA_937874815.1 uncultured Bacillota bacterium
GGGGGCGCGACAAAAACCCAGGGCTTTTCGGAAACTAACTCCGCCTGGATGCCGTCACGGATGAAACGGAAAGAATCTACCGCCTCGTCCCCCAAGGCATGGGCAAGCCATTGTGCGCAATACCTGCTGTTGCCGGTGCCGGTGAAATAGATGACCATAGTGTTTTCTCCTCAAGCAATAATTTCTTCGCATCTGGCTGTTATGTTGCACTCTAAGGATTACTTCGGCATATCGACAGCCAATACCTGCAGCAGATTGCCATGTACTCGCTCACTCGCGTAGGAAGAAAAGCCCGCTGACTTCTTATAAATCCATCCGTGCGGCGGCCGCCAATCGGCCGCGGAATCCATGCCCCCCTGGGTCCGCTCTATCTCCTCCGCCATCAACTGTGCATAATCCCGCGCCCGCTGCGACCAATAGAGAGGTTGATTCAATATCAGCGCCTCCATAAAATCTCCCGTCAGTGCCACCAATTCCTCTTTAATAACCACACGTCGCAGCGGCATCGCCTTCGCCATAATCGCCATCAAAAAGCCCTCCTCCGAGTTTGTTGTATTTCCACCATAAGCAAGGGGAGGGCCAAAAGGAAAAAGCCGACCTGCAACGAACTCAGGCACTCAAAGAAAACCGGCGACCACCTTAAAACCTGCTTCTACCAGTCGTGAGCGCGCCAGCACCATAGCCAAGTGCGCCAAAACAGTAGCTGGTTTAGCCAAAGTCATTAACATTTTGGGGATTGTTAAATATTTTTTCCATCAGCGTGTACAAAAGAGCTTTTCGCTTACCTAATAGGGTGAAGGGTAAACTCATCCACAGGGCTGGTAAATTCCAGCTACTAAGCCTAGGAGGGTTTTTAATGAAAAGTGACTACGTCAAGAAAGCCGCACAGGAATCCTTGCAGCGAATTGAGAAGCAGTATGGCCCAGAAAGAGCAGCAAAAGTAAAAGCTGCCCGCAAAGCCTTCGGCGAATACGTGTTCAGCGTAATAGGCTATTGCGAGCGCTGCGGCGGCCCCATCCATCAGATCGATCATCATATCCTGCGCGAGGGTTATCACCTCTGTTCTGATTGCTTCACTGTACTTATGGATGAGGCCTATGAAGGGCAAGCAGAAGAGACAACAACCATCACCATAAGCATATGGAGGGCAGTGGATGGGACAGAGGAACTAACGACAACTCGGGATGTTAAGGACTGGGATTCTTATGTGCTCGACCTAGGTATCAAGGAAAGCAAAGAACAGCCGGGCTTACAACACAAAGTGGAAGCACTAAGGAAACAACTTGCGGGGGGAGCAAGCTGCTGCTAGCAGCAACTATGGGAACGTTAACAAGGCAAAGAAAAAACACATGCGACACATCGAAGCGGGGGATGAACAGGATTTTGTCCTTCTTTGGCGAACTATAGTATTAACTACAATTATGACCGGAACTGGAGCGCAAGATTTCTAGGACAGTAAAGTATAGACCGTTGTTATATACAGCTGGAACCGCGATAAACTAGACTCCGCTCGAACTAAACATCTAAGGGGTTAGAAACATGAATATGCCGGAAATGCTCGATAATGTAACTAGAACCGTAAAGGATGACCTGACGGTCACAATAAAAAAGGGCGATAAGCTATCTATAGCTGCCGCCTGTTTCTCAATATACGCATACCAGGCCCTTAAGCAGCAACTTGAGAGCATTGACGAGTTACGCTTCATTTTTACCTCACCGACTTTCCTGCAAGAAAAGGCCCCAAAGACGAAACGGGAATTCTATATACCACGGCTGGACCGTGAACGCTCACTTTATGGCACGGCTTTCGAAGTAAAACTTCGGAACGAATTGACGCAGAAGGCAGTTGCCAGGGAGTGCGCTGCCTGGATTCGCAAGAAGGTGCAATTCCGCTCTAACCTTACGGGTGGCAATATCAGTGGCTTCATGAATGTGGTTGGTGCCGAAAGCATAACCTACATGCCGCTCCAGGGGTTTACCACTTCCGACATAGGCTGCGAGCGCGGAAACAATATCATCAACCCCGTCAACAAGATGTTTGCACCCCTCTCCGGTGAGTATATCCGTTTGTTCGATCAGATTTGGAACGACAAGAGCCTGATGCAGGACGTAACCGAGCAGGTCATCGACGGTATAACCGCCGCCTACAACGAAAATTCTCCGGAGTTCATCTATTTTGTGGCCATCTATAACATTTTTAGTGAGTTCTTGGAGGATGTTTCCGAAGATGTTTTGCCTAACGCAGCTACCGGCTTTAAGGAGAGCAAGATCTGGAATATGCTTTATGCCTTCCAGAAAGACGCGGCCCTGGCAATCATAAATAAGCTGGAATCATACAACGGATGTATCCTGGCGGACAGTGTAGGGCTTGGCAAAACCTTTACCGCCCTCGCTGTCATTAAGTATTACGAGAATCGTAATCGTTCCGTGCTTGTTCTTTGCCCTAAAAAATTGGCGGATAACTGGAACACGTATAAGGATAACTACATCAACAACCCCATTGCTGCCGATCGCTTACGCTATGATGTTTTATTCCATACCGACTTATCGAGAGACCGGGGTAGGTCTAATGGACTGGATTTAGACAGGCTCAACTGGGGCAACTACGACCTGGTTGTTATTGATGAGTCGCACAACTTCCGCAATGGTGGCCAGGTTTACGGCGAAGACCGCCGTGAGAACCGCTACCTGCGCTTGATGAATAGGGTCATCCGCACGGGGGTAAAGACGAAAGTATTGATGCTCTCGGCAACCCCGGTTAATAACCGTTTCACCGATCTACGTCACCAGCTTGAGCTTGCTTACGAGGGCAACCCCAAACTCATAGATGAGAAACTTAATACAAAGCGATCGATAGACGAGATCTTTCGTAGTGCCCAAAAGGTGTTTAATCAGTGGAACAAGCAAGAAGAAGCCGAAAGAACCACAGCCACCCTACTGAAGGCGCTTGATTTTGATTTCTTTGAGGTGCTTGATAGTGTGACTATTGCTCGCTCCCGTAAACACATTGAAAAATACTATGATATGAACGAAATCGGTACCTTCCCCGAACGATTAAAACCTATAACCTTGCGTCCACGCTTAACAGATCTAGAAAGCGCTATTAACTATGGCGAGATATACGACCTGCTGATGAGGCTGAACCTCTCGGTGTATATTCCTACTGATTATATATTCGCCAGTACGCTTCATAAGTACGTGGACACTTCCCGCAACATTAACCGGGCAGGGCGTGAAATGGGCATTCGCCGCCTAATGAGCATCAACCTGATGAAGCGGCTTGAAAGCTCCGTCGAGTCTTTCCGGCTTACCGTGGGACGGGTTAAACACTTGATTGAAAGTACCATTGCCGACATAGATACATACGCCAAAGGTGGTGGTTCAATTATTGACGGCCAGGAGCTCGCGGGCGATCCGGACTTCGATGACGATGATCGCAACACAGAGTATTTTGCTGCAGAACACAGCATAAAGATAGACCTTGCCGACATGGACTACAAGACTTGGCGCGATAGGCTAGCAGAAGACGCCGAGACACTGGACCTGCTAAAAACGATGATTGACGAGATCACCCCTGAACACGACGCAAAGCTGCAGACACTACTTAACTTGCTAGAACATAAGGTGATGCATCCCAAAAATGAGGGGAACCGCAAGATCCTGATCTTTTCTGCCTTCTCCGATACGGTCGAGTATCTGTATAAGCATGTAAGCGCTTTTGTGAAGACTCGCTTTGGCCTAGATACAGCAATGGTCACAGGCAGTGTGGATGGCAAGACAACCATCCCTAAACAGCGGGCCTCCATGAACGAAGTGCTTACGTTGTTTTCTCCAATAGCTAAGGACAAGCATCTGCTGATGCCCAACAATACATCAGATATTACGGTCCTTATTGCCACTGATTGTATTTCCGAAGGCCAGAACCTGCAGGACTGCGATTACTGCGTAAACTATGATATTCACTGGAACCCAGTGCGCATTATCCAACGGTTCGGGCGCATAGACCGCATTGGTAGCCGTAATGCGGTGATTCAACTCGTGAACTTCTGGCCTGACGTAGACCTAGACGAATACCTTTCCCTCAAAGGCAGGGTGGAAGCAAGGATGCGGGTTTCGGTAATGACCGCAACCGGCGACGATGACCTGCTTAATGCAGAAGAAAAAGGTGACCTTGAGTACCGCAAGGCGCAGTTGAAACGGTTACAGGAGGAAGTCGTAGATCTTGAAGAGATGCAGTCGGGCATCTCCATTATGGACTTAGGGCTGAACGAATTTCGGCTCGACCTGCTTGAATATGTGAAAACCCACGGAGACATGGATAAAGTGCCTTTTGGGCTGCATGCCGTCGTTTCTGCCACGGAAAACTGTCCTACAGGGGCTGTGTTTGTTCTTCAGAATCGCAACAACAGAGTTAATGTTGATATGCAGAATCGCCTCCATCCGTTTTATATGGTTTATATAGGAGTCGACGGCACCGTTGTTTGCGATCATCTTTCACCCAAAGAGTTACTAGACAAGACGCGCTTTCTATGCAAAGGAAAGGTGCATCCGATCATGGATGTCTGTCGGAAATTCAATATCGAGACTAAGGATGGGCGGGATATGCGTAGCGTATCCGCGCTGTTGTCAGACGCGATTAATTCAATCATAGAAGTGAAAGAAGAAAGCGACATCGACAGTCTGTTCAGTCCGGGCGGTACCTCCGCGCTCAATAATAAAATCAGCGGATTGGACGACTTTGAGTTGATTTGCTTCCTTGTGGTGAGGTGACGATATGTTAGGATTGCCCCGTTCAACAGAGGTAAATCGCCGTATTGCGAAAGAGAAACTATATCAAAATGCCACCCTTACACCACAGGTGCGTTCTATGATCAGGGACCA
>CALNBW010000180.1 GCA_937874815.1 uncultured Bacillota bacterium
CCCGCCTGTGGTTCGGGCAATGGTTCTCCCGGCTGCAACAACTGCGATTGCAGCCAGGCCCACAGCTGCCCATCGAGGGGATTCGGTTTAGTAACTGGGGCAGGCTCGATCGTACCAGTGCCCAGCACTTCACCCGTTAGTGCTAGCTCGCCATGTACGTCGACAACTGCCGGTGCTTCTACGCTATCTACAAAGGCCAAATCACCGACGATCAAGGCGTTGCCATCTATCGTGGCTAGGCCAGGCCCATGCAAACTGAGCTGACCCGCCTCGTCCGCGCTACCCACGCAGAGGAGATACCCCTGGCTAAGCTCCTGGGGCTCGTATTTGAGGCTCAGGCTGGTAGTAGCATTACCAACACGCCCCACTGCCACTAACTTCTGCCCAGCGACGCGCCTCACACTAAAAGTGCCATTACCTAACGGCTGTTCGCCTGGGGGCAACGGGGCGTCCACATTGAAGCGCATCATTTGTTGAACCCGCGCCAAGCCAGCCTCGGCCAGGTAGTGGGTTTGCAGACTGACTTGCTCATTGATGCTAGCCTGGTACTCAATAACCACCAGCTGTAACACTGGTAAGGAAATCAGCAGACCAAAGGAAAGCAGCAGAATAACTAGAAGCAAAAGGCTACCCGTTTGGTTCATCGGTGTAAAGCCTGTGCTGGAGGTGCTACGTCTGCCACATTTGTTTCTCATGCTGCACCTCGCTATCAGGCATAGTCATCGGCTATAGTTGCGCATTCTAACTTGCCTAGTAATGGTGATCGGCAAGCCCCGCTTAATACCTGGCACCTGGTCTACACTGGTAAGTTTCAGGGTGACTAAGGGCGGCTCGCTCATATCTACTTCAAATTTAGCCACATAAGAGCACATCGGAAAGGTACTCTTTTTGAGCCAAAGGGTTTGGTTGGTGACATGGTGACCAAATGTTATAGAAGAGTCATCTGGAATCGTAAGGGTGTAAGAATTGCTCAAATAACCCTGGTTAATCGCGTTAGCCTTGCGCACGTGGTGGGCGATAGTGTTGAGCGCATAGCGAAAATCGTTGTGCAGCTGAGCTTCAGTATAACTAGCATACGTACGCCCTTGCCACGCCAGTGCAAATGTCCCCACGGCGCCAGCTATGAGGGTGGCAAGGGCCAGTGCCACCAGTAGTTCCACCAACGAAAAACCGTCTACCTCCGGTCTAGGGAACCGCAACCAACGTCACCACCTCCAGCTCTAGCTCCCGCCCCCGCTCCGGCCAGAGCACCAACACTTTTACCTCATCTGCACAGCGCTGCAGCTGCCACCTAAAGGGCCCTTCCTCCCCTTGCGCCGCGACTGAACCTGGCCTTGCTAACTCTTTCTCCAAGAGGTTTTCTGCCAAACGAGTGGCTCCAGTACGCAAACGCGAGGCCTGAATGTAGCCAACCGTGGTCGCTTCCAGCTGTAGGCAAAGCGGTATCAGCATCCCGAGTAGGGCCAGGGCTAGCAAAAGCTCAACCAAAGTAAAACCATCTTGCTGCAAAAAAGAGTACCTCCTGTAACAACAGCACCTCAGATACGGCCCGACTAAACATGAGGCTACATCTGAGGTGCTGTCTAGATGATCTTAGCGGGGGCTCCAAATCCCGGGCCCAGGAATCACCGTTCCTTTACTACCGCCAACAAGCTGTTCATAAACATCGGTAACGGCCCCATCGTACTTAATGAACCCGTTACCCGTAATACTACAGTGATCGCTAATGACTGCGCCGGCCACGTTGGCGCTCCCAGTTATCTGCACTATTGCATTGGGCGCATAAACTAATGACATATCAGTAGCGCCATCGCCAGTAATGTTAACCGCTGTGCCCCCCGTAACAATGTGACCTGACATTTTGCCTGAGCCCTTAATGTTTACGTTAGCGGTTTCAGCGATAATGGATCCCCGAAATATGCCATTGCCGGTGAGCGAAAAATCATTCCCCCCGTAGTAGTAAACCACCGCCCGCTCGGGCGATCCATTGGCATTAAAGGAACCGCTATTTGCTACATTAATATCGTTATCTACATAAAGCAGCAATTTACCTGTGCCCACCAGGTACAGTTTGCCAGCACCGCTGATGTCCAGCTTGCCTACTCTGATCCGGCGTTCGCCCGCACCCACATCTATGTAGAGTGTACTCTTGACCATAATTTCGGGATAATATCCATCTGCATCTATGCGGTAAGGTGGCTTAGGGTTCCAACCAGCACAAAGAGCGGCTCTGGCAGGCAAGTCCCCAGGAACAGCAGGCATTTTAACCTGAGGATACTCCCGCGGGGCCAATAATGTACCAACTTGCCCTTTAACAACAGAACCAAAAGTTGCTCCACGAGGCAAATCGACCACACTAGCTGGATCTGCCCCAGCTCCAACCGTCAAATCACCATTAATGATGCTGCCTCCAGTAACTTTAATGCTGTGGGGAGCCGTGGTATTAGAAACAACACTTCCTTTAATTTCGGAACTGCCTTGCAGTACGAACCCGTTGCTGCTAAAGAGCACCATGTCTACGACAGCATCACCCCCATGCCCGGGCGTAATAGTGACTGGGAAATGAGTGCTTACGCTCTGAGCGAGACGGTTTACCGACTGGGCAATCCCTATGGATTTTATTAATACTTCATATTCGTTATCGTAGAGATGAGATAGCCAAGCTTTGGCTTCATAGGTACCTGTTCCCAAAGGAGGGTTAGGAGAAACGACAGCGAAGGGAGTGGAGCCTATTATACTCTTCGGGTCCCACGCAGACCTAGTCGCCAATTCCCTGAGCGTTGCCAGGGCCGCGGCTCTGCCATGCTCAATCCCGGCCTCCGCCAAGTAGAAAGCCTGAGTTCTCACCTGCTCGTCAACACTGGTTTTATACCCCGCATTGGCTACCTGCAAGACTGGCAAAGCGAGTAGAATCAAAAGGCCAGCCAGCAACAAGACGGTAGTCAATACGCTGCCTTTTTTATTCACCGTGAATCACCTCCCGAACGGAATCGTCCTGGGATACGCTTGTTTATTGGCTGCCAGCTGGCCCCAGGTCAGCTGGGCCTGTAGTTGTAAACTAAGTCTGTCCTGGGTCTCCGCAATAGTTGCTGTAACTGGTGCCAAGTTCGGGCTTTGCTCGATGTCGGCTAGAAAGCTGCGGATTGGAGCATAGGTCCGGGCAGAAATACTCAGGGTCAATTGTGCTTCGTTAATCTCCAGACTGTGGACGCTGCAGCCGGTGCGTTGGCTCAAGTCGACTAAGTAATCAATTAGGGCCTGTTCGTGGGAGATGATATCTAATTCTGCCTGGAGTAAAGCTTGCTCCTCGGCCAAGGCCTGCAGGCTTGCTACTGTGGCTGCATCGCGGGCCTGCCACTCGCGACGCTCGTTTAACTGTTGTTCGGCCAATGCTAGTTCCGTACGCACAGCAGCATTGTGCGCCATCTGTGGGGCCAACAACCAATAATAAAAGCCAACACTGGTGCCCACTATCACTAACAGGAACAGTAATATCCACTCGCGAAAGGTCAGCTGCGCTCTTTTACTCATTAGTTTCTGCCCCCTGAAGCTCGAGCGTGATGGAGAACGCATAGCCACCTTTTGTGCCCACTGGGCTCTGTTGTACGCTACTGATTGCACTAAACTGGATACTACGAAACTGCTGGGTTTGCTGCAGATTAGCATACAGCTGCCCGATGGGGGCCAACGCGGTGCTATAACAGGCCAGACTGATGCGGCCCTGATCAACCGCAATCTGTTGGGCCCTAATTTCGGCGGGTAGCAGGCTGGCAACTAGATCTACCGCGGGGATGATCACTCCCTGTTGGTTATGAGCGATGAGCGCACGCAGGTCGCGTGTTGCCGCTGAGAGCTCCTGCAGCGCAGCTACGCGCTGAGCTACCGGCTCCAGCGCCTCTATTTCACCTGCTACTACCTGCAATTCGGTCTGTAAAGCA
>CALNBW010000181.1 GCA_937874815.1 uncultured Bacillota bacterium
AGCGAACCTTTGTTCTATACAGGCGCTTAAAGGAGGTAACGATATTGCGAGGCCATGTACGTAAAAAGGGTAACAACTATTACATTGTGTTAGAGCGAGACAGAGACTCAGAGGGCAAGCGTCAGCAAACCACTATTTCAGTTCGTAAAGAGCTTGGTCTAAACAAGCCCGCGACCAAGGCGCAGGCAGAAGCACTACTTGTCGCAAAGCTGAGCGAATTGCAGCGCGGCATATTCGTAGAGCCTAACGATGTAACCATGGCTGAACTAATTGAGCACTGGTGGGAAAATTACGCTGAGACAAGTTTGGCCGACGATACACTGACTGCAAGAAGATCATACATCAGCAACCACATCAACCCCGCCATAGGTCATATTCCAGCTACCAAACTCCGATCACAGCACATCCAAAAGATGTATACTGCCAAACTCAAGAGAGGCCGTGCTGATAACAAGGAAGGAGGCCTGTCTCCTTCCACCATCCATGATATACATAAGGTTGTAAGAGGGGCGCTTGCGCTAGGCGTTGAGTGGGAAATAGTGCCACGCAATGTGGCGGACTCTGTTAAGTTACCTAAAATAGAAACATCGGAGATGAAGGTGTGGTCAGACGAGGAAGCAAAGAGGTTTCTAGCTCATATCAGAGAGCATCGCCTCTACCCGCTATATTACCTGGCCATTACTACTGGTATGCGCCGCGGGGAAATGCTGGGACTGCGTTGGCAGGATATTAACTGGGAGCAACGGACTCTTTCTATCCGGCAAAGACTCACTAGCAAAGCGAAGGTTGCAAAACGAACAAAAAGCAAGACCTCCAAACGTTCAATCTCCCTTTCGCCGTCAGAATTAGCTGTGCTACGTAATCACCGAAAGAAGCAGCTGACAGATCTGATGTCCCTGGGGCTGCGCAATGAACATGACCTGGTATTCCTTTCGGAAGCTGGTACGCCTATCAATCCACGCAACCTGCTTCGACATTTCAAGAATGAGTCAGAGAAAGCCAAAGTGCCTATTATCACTATCCATGCGCTACGGCATACTTGCGCTACCCTAATGCTTTTACGAGGAGTACACGCCAAGATTGTATCGGAAAGATTGGGCCACTCACGCGTCAGCATTACTTTAGATCTGTACAGCCACGTGCTGCCTAACATGCAGATGGAAGCCGCTCTAGCGCTGGAAAGCCTGCTTGGAGAAATTACTTCGAGTGCCGAAGGAGGGAAAAGGGAGGGAACTTCGCAGCCATAAGCGTCTTTTGCGGCAAAACAAAAATACCGCAAGGGCTAAAAACCCCTACGGCATCGTGTCTCTGCATGGTGGGCGCAACAGGGCTCGAACCTGTGACCTCTCGCGTGTGAGGCGAGCGCTCATCCCAGCTGAGCTATGCACCCATTGCATTGTGAAATTTGGTGGGCCCACTAGGACTCGAACCTAGGACCAATCGGTTATGAGCCGACCGCTCTGACCAACTGAGCTATGGGCCCAATGGCTCCTCAGGTAGGACTCGAACCTACAACCTACCGGTTAACAGCCGGTTGCTC
>CALNBW010000182.1 GCA_937874815.1 uncultured Bacillota bacterium
GTTGGCCGAGCAGGCAGACCGCCTGACGCCCACTCTACAGAATAAGCTGCACGACCTGGTATTACTTTGCAGCCACCTAGAGCAGCAGTATGGCAATATCTATCTGGACGCCGGCGACTGCCTCAACCTTTTGGCGGCCAATCTAGCTCAGTCGCCCAGTTTTGCGGACAGCCCGATCTGGCTCGATGGTTTTAGCGGTTTTACCCCGCAGGAATATGCCGTCATTGAACAAATGCTCCAGGCATGCCCCAGGGTGAGCATCAGCTTAACCATGCCACCAGCGCTATTGCGTCAGCGGGTGCGCGACGACGAAGTCTTTTACTCGACTTGGGAGACGGCTAATAGACTGATGCAGCTGGCAAAGGACTTAGGAGTGGCCATAGAACCAGTTGTCGTACCGGCAGAGCAGAGCCTGCGCTCCCAAACTAATGCCGCCCTGCAATACCTGGAGGCCAACTACTTCAACCGGCTGGCCGAGCCCTATCCCACCCCGCCCGAGGGCCTGCAAATAGTAGCTGCCGGCAACCGGCGAGCGGAGATAGAAGCGGCGGCTAGCGAAATCTTGCGCCTCTGCCGGGAAGAAGGCTATCGCTACCGGGATGTCTCCATCACCCTGCGCGATTTTAATGACTACGATTATCTGCTGACGACAGTATTAACTGATTTTGGCATACCCCACTTCCTCGATAAGAAAAGAGCAGTAGGCCAACATCCAGCCTTAGAGCTAATCCGCTCGGCCCTAGAGGCAGTGCTGGAGAACTTTCCTTATGAGCCCGTTTTTCGTTGCCTTAAAACTGACCTTTTCCCCTGTGAGCGGGATGCCATTGACATGCTGGAAAATTATGTGCTGGCCACCGGGATTCGCGGCAGCAATCGCTGGTTGGACGCGAAAGGCTGGCCTACTGACGGCATAGGCCATGAAAGGATTAACGCGGCACGCACCCAGGCCGCCGGGCACCTAGGGGAGTTAGCAACTGCCCTTAAAGCAGGCATAACGGCGCGCGACTACACAGTCGCTATTTATAGTTTTCTGGCCGGGCTGCAGGTGGAGGATACCTTGCTAGAGTGGGCAGAGCGGGCAGCCGGCAAAGGGGAACTGGAAGCTGCTAGCTTGCATACCCAGGTTTGGTCTTCCCTAGTGAAACTACTGGATGAGCTGGTGGCTGGGCTGGGCGACGAAGAATTACCTTTAGCCGAGTACGCCCGCATTTTGGATAGCGGCATGGAAGCCATTGAGCTAGGCCTTATTCCGCCCGAACTGGACCAGGTGATCATTACCAGCCTGGGCCGTTCCCGTAACCCCGAAGTGAAAGCCGCTCTGGTGCTGGGCGTGAGCGAAGGCATATTACCAGCACGCGCCGTGAGTGAAGGCCTGTTTACAGAACACGAACGCCAAGTACTAGCTAACTGCGATCTGGAACTGGGACTCTCCGGCGAACGCCGCTTGTTTAACGAGCAGTTCCTGATTTACACAGCATTAACTCGCCCCAGCCAACGCCTGTGGCTGAGCTACCCTTTGGCCGACGAAGCTGGGGCCAGCCTGTTGCCATCTACTGTAATTAAACGGATGCGGGCCTTGTTCCCGCAACTGGAGCTACATGAGCACCCGCTCACACCAGATAACTTAGAGGGTGATGCCGTGCTGCCCTATTTGGCTCACCCGAGCCAGGCGCTGGATCACTTGGCCGTTAGGCTACGGGAAGCAATTTTGGGGCAACAACCAGCTCCTATCTGGTGGGATACCTATTCTTATCTTTTGCTGTCCTCTCGCTTTCGCCCGGCCTTACTGCAGGTGCTGGCCAGCTTGAACAGACGGAATAGCGAAGGGCCGCTAACCCCTGCCGCTGTGCGTCGCCTTTACGGTAGAACGCTGCGCGCGAGTATCAGCCGCATTGAGCGCTATAACGCGTGCCCCTTCGCTTTCTTCTCTGCCTATGGATTACGCCTAGAGGAGCGGCCGATTTACCAGTTGGCAGCCCCCGACTTGGGCACTTTCTTTCATGCGGCCATGGACCGCTTTGTAATGGAGTTAGAGCAGCGCCAGCTAGACTGGGGGCAGCTCAGCGAAGATCAATATAGTGAGCTGACGCAGCACATCGTCGAGGAGCTAAGCCCAGAACTGCAAAACCACATTCTGGACAGCTCTTCCCGCTTCCGGCATATCGCCAAAAAGCTGGAACACACAGTGGAACGCTCGGCACGAACTCTTGGTCGCCATGCTAGCCGGGGGAAATTCCGCCCCATCGGCGTGGAGCTGGTTTTTGGCCCCGAGGGCCAGATTCCCGGCCTTGGCTTCACCTTAGCCGATGGCACCCGTATGGAGCTAGCTGGCCGCATTGACCGCCTAGACGTTGCTACTGCCGCTGACGGACAGACCTATTTAAGGGTTATTGACTATAAATCGGGTTCGTCCAAGCTGACTCCCCTCGAAGTCTATTACGGCTTGAAGCTGCAGCTTCTGACCTACTTACACGTGGCAGAAAAGTGCGCCGCCAGTTTATTGCCCGCAAACACAAAGGCGGCCGGGGCACTCTATTTCCGGATTTTTGACCCGCTACAGACAAGTGATCAACCGCTAGCAGACGCCGTTGCGGAAAACCTGGGGCTAGAATCGTACCGCATGCAAGGGTTTCTTTTGAATGAACCCACCGCCATAGATTTAATGGATGAAGAACTAAAAGGGAGATCGCAGCTAATACCAGTCACCATCAACGCCGACGGCAGTATCCGCAGCAGCGACAATATCTGGGACACAGCAGAACTGGAGCTATTGCGGCAGCACCTAGAAGCTAAATTCGTAGAGGCAGGAGAAGAGGTTATGGCCGGCAACATTGCCATTTCCCCTTACCGGCTAGACAAAGAAACGGCTTGCCGCTTTTGCCCTTACACGGCGGTCTGCCAGTTTGATGCCCTACTGCCCGAGAATAACTACCGCTGGCTACCGCGGCTTCCCCGCGCCGAAATCATGGAGCGCTTAGAGCAACCAACTGGAGGTGAGCAGAATTGAGTACAAAGTGGACACCGGAGCAATGGCGGGCGATTACGGCTCGAGGCAATAACCTGCTGGTTGCGGCCGGAGCCGGAGCCGGCAAGACGGCGGTTTTGGTGGAACGCATCATCAGGCGCTTAACCGACCCCCAGGCTCCACTCGATGTAGATCAATTACTGGTAGTCACTTTCACCAATGCGGCAGCGGCCGAAATGCGCGAACGCATTGCTGCGGCCTTAGCGGCAGCGATAGCCGCGAACCCGGCCGATGACCGACTGGCTCGGCAGCTGGCTCTACTCGGCCGCGCTTCCATAGCTACGCTGCACTCCTTCTGCCTAGATTTGCTGCGCCAGTACTTCTATCGTCTGGAGCTAGATCCAGCTTTTCGGGTAGCTGATGTGACTGAGGCGGAGCTGTTGCGCGCGGACGTGCTGGAACGGCTTTTTGAGGAGAAATATCAGGTGGGGGATGAGGCTTTCCTGCACTTGGTTGATGCCTATGGCGGCACCCATGACGATATTCAGTTGCAGGCTATCATCTTGCAGCTAGATAACTACGCTAGCAGTCATCCGGAGCCAAGTGTATGGCTGCAACAACTACCGCAGGCGCTACTTGACCCGCTGGCTCGTCGGGATTGGCTAGCCCAGTTGGGCACCGTGGTTAAGGACGAACTGCTGGTGGCACGCAACGCATTAAAACTGGCCCTAGATGTTGCTAGTCAGCCGGACGGGCCTGAACAATATCAGGACTGCCTGAGCAACGAACTAGAGCAAGTTGAGTACGTGCTGGATAGTGTGCCGGCTGGAGCTTGGGACCAGCTGCGCCAGCTAGTTCAGGCCATCAATTTCGCTCGTCTTACCAGTAAAAGGGGCGGCGACTTGCTGCTGCGAGAACAGGCCAAGCAAGCCCGTGACGAAGCCAAAGACCGTATCAAGAAGCTGAGTGGCAAGTTGCTTGCGCAAAGCGAAGCCGACCTGTTGACAGGGCTGGCAACTGTTGCCCCCAGCATGGAGCTATTATGTCAACTCGTCCTCGATTTCAGAAATCGCTACGCCCGCGCCAAGCAACAGAAAGCCCTAGTGGACTTTAATGACTTAGAACATATGGCCCTGCGCATTCTCCGCGATAATAGCGGTCCTTCTGCGGTGGCCCTGGAATTGCGCCAACGCTATGCTGAAGTGTTGGTGGATGAGTACCAAGATATCAACGGCGTGCAAGAAGCCATCTTGCAGCTAATCACTGATTCGACGGGTAAGGGGAATCAGCTTTTCATGGTGGGCGATGTGAAACAGAGTATCTATCGCTTTCGCCTGGCTGACCCTACCCTGTTTCTCGACAAATACCAGGCCTATGCAGAACACCCGGAGCGCGGAGAGCGCATTGACCTGGCGCACAACTTCCGTAGCCGCGCTAGCGTGCTCCATGCAGTCAATTTTTTGTTCCGCCAATTGATGACTGAAACAGTGGGCGAGCTGGCCTACGACTCGGCGGCCGAGCTTAAACCGGGCGCTGTTTACCCCGAGGAGCCGCAGGCCCTAACGCCTGCAGTGGAGGTCATGCTGCTTGAGCGAGCTCCTGGCGCTATCGCCGAAGGCGAAGAGGACGATGCTCTGGCCGAACTTGATGCCACTAGTAAAGAAGCGCGCCAGATCGCGCAGAGCATCCGGCAGCTGGTGGAGGAAGGCCAGCGCAAAGTCTGGGATAAACAGCTTAAGGGGTATCGGCCGCTAGCCTATCGCGACATCGTCATCCTGCTGCGGGCCACCTATGGCCGGGCCAATGCCTACTTAGAACAGCTGCGAGAGCTGGGAGTACCTGCATATGCCGAACTAGGCACCGGCTATTTTCAAGCAACTGAAGTGCAAACTATGCTCTGTTTGCTACAGATAATAGATAACCCACGCCAAGACATTCCCTTGGCCGCTGTGCTGCGCTCACCTCTGATGGGGTTAAACGGAACAGAGCTAGCCGACATTAGACTGGCCGCGCCGCAGCACAGCTTCTATGATGCCTTGGTAGCTACCAGCGAACAGTCGGACAAACTAGGGGAGCAGGCCCAGCGCTTTCTGGCTGATCTGGCCAGGTGGCGGGAACAATCCCGACGCAACAACCTTTCGGACCTAATCTGGCAAATCTACCGTGATACCGGCTACTTCAGATATGTAGGGGCGATGCCAGGGGGAGCTCAGCGACAGGCCAACCTCAGGGCCCTGCATGACCGAGCCCGGCAATACGAGCAGACCTCTTTCCGGGGGCTCTTCCGCTTCCTGCGCTTTATCGAACGCCTGCAGGCGGAACAGAGTGACTTGGGCACCGCCCCCGCCCTTGGTGAAAATGACGATGTAGTACGCATCATGAGCGTACATAAGAGCAAAGGGCTGGAATTCCCCATCGTCTTTGTCGGTGGGCTAGGCAACCAATTTAACCTCAAAGACTTGCAGCGTGACTTGTTGATCCACAAAGAATTAGGACTAGGGCCGATGGCAGTTGATTTAGAACGGCGGGTGCGCTACCCAACCTTACCTCGGTTGGTGATTGAGCAGCGCTTGCTGCTAGAAACACTTTCGGAAGAGCTACGGGTGCTTTATGTTGCCCTCACCCGGGCCCGAGAAAAGCTTTACTTAGTTGGCTCTGTGCGTAACCTGGAACGGGCCCTTAAGCGCTGGGTACAAACGGCTGCTCTACCCCGCAGCCCCCAAGGTGCTTTGCCAGATCAGGCCTTGGCCCAAGCGCGCTGTTTCTTGGATTGGATAGGGCCTGCACTAGTGAGCCATCCCGATATTGCCCCCAGTCTTGTGGCCGCAGGCTATGACGTGCCCGAAGCTTTGGTGCTACGAGCTGAGCCTTCGCGCTGGCACTTGCAGCTAATTGATCTAGCAGAGCTTACGAGTGTGCCTAGTACGGCATCAGAAGCACCGGAGTTGCTAAACTTGGCAAGACACCAGGTTCTGCCTGATCACGGCTGGAGCCGGGCTGTTGCTGAGCGCTTAGGCTGGGTCTACCCGTATGCCCAGCTACAGGGCAAGCACATCAAAGTTTCTGTAAGCGAGTTAAAGCGCCGTTTTGAAACTCTCGATGAGGAGGCCGCCCCCATTAAGTGGCAACGCCCGCCTGCCATTCGCCCGGCTTTCTTGCAGCAGCAGGTCGGCCCTAACCAAGCAGAAATAGGGAGCGCTATTCACCTGCTGCTACAGCACGTAAACCTCGCGCAAGAGCCAACGCCTGACTACCTGCAACAGCTACAGGCAGAGATGCTCGCTAACTCGCTCTTAAGCCCCGAAACTGCAACACGCATTGACCTAGAGTTGGTTAGGAGCTTCCTGCAGAGTGAACTCGGCTGCCGTTTGCGGCAAGCCGACCAAGTCTGGCGCGAACTACCTTTCAGCCTACGTCTACCAGCAACTGAGCTCTACGGACCCGACGGCGCAGGGGAGCACGTTTTCATACAAGGTATTGTGGACTGTGTACTGCGGGAGGGAGGGCAAGCTGTGCTGCTCGACTTCAAGTCGGATCACGTCACCTCCGACACAGTAGCCGCTGTTGCCGCCAGATATCAGGTACAAGTTGACCTTTATGCCCAAGCGATCACTGCTCTGCTAGGCTTGCCCGTGCAGGAGCGCTATCTCTACTTTCTGCGCCTGGGCCAAGCAGTACAGCTTTAGGCCGTAGGCAAATAAAAAGCTGCCCCTCTCACCTGAGTGGGCAGCTTTTGTTATGCACCTTATTATCTTAATAAGCCGTAAAACCACCATCAACAGCGATGCACTGGCCGTTAATGTAACTAGCATCGTCGGTAGCTAAGAAAAGAGCCACTGTAGCGATTTCACTGCTTTTACCCATACGTGGATTAGCTCCTGTTCCGGCCATAGCGCGCGCCATACCCGCCTGGTTAATGTGGCTCATATAGGCACCAGTGCCAATCTCGGTCTCGATACCGCCAGGGCAAATTGCATTGCAGCGGATATTTTCCAACGCATACATGAAAGCGGTATTCTTGGTTAGGCCCACCAGCGCATGTTTCGATGCAGTGTAAGCGGCACCGGCTCGGCTACCGAAAAGGCCGCCGATGGAGGCCACGTTGATAATCACGCCGGCTTTGACTGTTTGAAAATGCTTGATAGCCTTCTTGATAGCATAGAAGGGACCATTGAGGTTGACGCCTAATACTCGCTCCCACATCTCATCATCTACATCGCCAACTGGACTGAAGTCATCCATAATGCCAGCGTTATTGACTAGGATATCGAGACCGCCGAATGTCTTAATAGCTGCGTCGACCATCGCTTCTACCTGCTGCTTGTCCGACATGTCGGCAGCAAAAGGTACGATTTCGCCGGGTAAATCTTCGGCATCGTTGGCCAGCGCTTCGAGGCGTTCCTTGCGGCGAGCTACTGCTAATACCTTGGCACCCTCCTTAGCATAAAGATAGGCAATCTCTCTGCCCATGCCCGCACTGGCACCGGTAACGATAGCAACTTTTCCTTGTAATTTCACTGATTTATGCCTCCTTATCTCACAGGGGGAATCCCCCTGCCTTGTCCTCAAGTTATTTCTTTCACTACCAGGAAGTATACCTTCTCGAGTCGTTTCTTGTCAAACCCGCACGAATAAAAGTGGGGCTGCGGGGTGTTTGCTATGTGTCTCTCGCGACATCTTGAGATGTCGCTGCCGCACGAACTGTGGATGCGTATTGCTTACGCAATACACGTGCTGTAAGCACGATTGGAGCCTGCTCCTGTGCTTTAAGCAACACCCCGCAGCCCCCTTGATTTCCTGGGGCACGTCAAAGGCCGGCTACTTCTTCGCTAGATATTCTTCCAGGCATAAATCTTCCTCATACATACGGGCCGCGTGTTCAACGCCAACATAGCGAAAATGCCAAGGTTCGAAAATGATGCCCGTTATATCCTGTTTGTCTTTAGGATAGCGCAGTACAAAACCGTAGTTATGGGCATTGGCCGCCAGCCATTTGCCAGCATCGGTTTTTGCGAAACCTGGATCCAGGTTTTGATAACTGGGGGTTACTATATCTGCCGCCAAACCAGTGTTATGCTCGCTGGTTCCAGGCCGGGCCACAATGGCCGCTGCTTCCACTGCCGCATCTGCCTCTGAGCGCCCTTTATTGATTAACTTCTGCACCTGATTCTTATATAAGCGTTCTTGCGTAGCATAGGGGCGGTGGGCAGAAATGACCAAAAGGGTGATGCCGTCCTCCTTAGCCGCAGCCTTCATTGCCAAATAGGCATCAGCGGCTTGCTCCTCCAGCTTAAAATTGCCTTGTATCGTTTTCAAATTCGGCACCAGGTCTTCTGATAGCGGGTTATCTGCGTTGACCAAAACTAAATAAGGATCTGGTTCTGTTACAGGCTCTGGCACTTCATCTGTGTTGTCGGGCGGCAAGTCTGTGTTCTGAACAACTGGAGTGCAACCACTAATAGCAACTACTAACATAGCCATTAATGCAAGCAAGATTAAAATACTTCTATCCATGCGCTTCATCTGCATCACCACATTTCTTCCTGTTACTCCAATCTTACCGCAGATGCCATTGCTTGTCACGAGGGATTGCCATCACCCCCAGAAACTAAAGCTTCCTCGCGAATCTGTAGATACGTTTCTTGCGGGCTACTGTCTTGAATGCGCATTTGCGGAACAGGCTTTGCGAGGCATAATTGCCGCATTTTATTCGGGCATAGGCCAAACGGCCACCAGCACTGCGCACCAGCCAAGCTCCCGTTAACCCGTATCGCAAAATGAGGGCGCGTTAACACCCGGCGCGGGCTGAGGGATACCCCATTATAGCGGCGCACCCCTCTAGCCACTACCCTAGCCAAACCAAGATCACGAACGCGACACAGCTTCACTAAGCCCCACTCCTCCCCAAGAACTCTGGCAAGTGCTAAGAACGCATGATGCGCCGAATAGGACTATTAGGTGCCAGGATGTCAGCAATAGCCGCGTAGGGAATGCGGAACTCTGGTATACCCAAGTAGTAAGGCGTATAGTCATAGGTTTGGAAATAGATAACCAGGTTTTCTGACTCCAGGTAATATCCCTGGTTGGGGGTAATGCGTTCGAAAGGCCGCAGCAAGGGCAAATTTTGCTCTGCTATTTGCTCCTTAACGATGGCGCTAATGCGTTCTATGTAATCACTATTGGGTTGGAATAAATCCGATAGTTGATAGAGCCTGCCAGTTGCCAAATTGAAAGTAAAAGAGCGGCGGATGGTTAGCCCGTGGGCCGCCTTCTGCTGGTAGCCGTAGATGTCGGTGTAGGAACTGCTCACTCCATTTTCATTGGCCGTGTTCGCAAAAGAGGGATAGACATTGACGTCAGGTCGTCCATAGTTAAGCTCTTTCAGAACCTGCCGCAGCTGGGTCTGGATAACGCGGTTGATACGGTTCTGCACCTGTCTGTTGGGCAGTCCTTGCACCCGCGGAAGCATCAAAGCCTGCAAGTTACGAGGCAATATAAACACCTCCTCTCGATTGCTGCTGTAGTATATGCGTGGCGAGAGTGAGGTGGTGCTGCTCCCAGGGAGCCCGCTAGACAAGAATTAGCGTAGAAAAAGGCGCCACCGAGGTGACGCCTAAGAAGGCCTAGGTTACTAGACCCGTGCCTTCTGCCAGTGTTTAGAGTTGTAACGGAAGTAGATCACCAGCGAGCGGGTAAACTGGTCAACTAGCAATGCATACCAGGCACCAATTACCCCTAGTTCCAGTACATTGACGAATAGCAGAGCTAACACGACGCGGATACCAGCTACCCCAATAAAAGTAGAAATCAGCGGCCAGCGTGTGTCTCCCGCACCGCGCAGTGCGCCTGCCAGAATAAATTGGGTGGATTGGAAAGGCTGCACAAAGGCGGCCACCTTAAGAACTAAGCCAACAATATTGATTACCTCAGGATCATCCGTATAGAGCGTCGCAATCTGACGCCCGAAGAAAAAGAAAATTAACCCCATGGTGATGGCCACGTATTGGCCAACCTGTCTGGTCTGCCAACCATATTTCTCTGCATTATCGGGGCGCCCTTCCCCAAGACTACGGCCT
>CALNBW010000183.1 GCA_937874815.1 uncultured Bacillota bacterium
TAATCTGTTCTTGTCGGCGTTCTCTACCCAGTTATTCACCCCAAGGCCGAAGTCAAAGTGCCGGACTGGCTTAGATCCAAAAGGCACCTCTTCCAGTGCTAGATTTGATGTCTAACACTGGAAGGGGCGCTTCATGTAAAAACGCATTTTTTGTGCCGTAAATCCGTTGGAACTGGTAATGCTACTTTGCTTGGATTAAGCAGCCGGGTTGCGTAAGGTTTGGGATAAGCTGCCGCGGCCTATGATAAGTGTGGCCACTAGACTGATCAAGGTGGTAGTGACGATTGTCAGGACAAAGGGCACGTAGCTGACCGCGGGGCTTTTAGATACCCCAAGCGCGATTAGGGCTGCTAAGCCTGTGCCTAGCAATGCACCGCTTAGGGCGGTAAAGAAGCACTCAACTACAAACATTGCCTGGATTTGCAGCAGACTAAAACCTATAGTTCGCAGCAGAGCCAGTTCCTTACGTCTAGTCATCACTATGGCCACCGCATTAACCAGTACAATTTGCACTGCTACAAAGAGCATTACCGGCGTGTAATAGTTGGCCATCTTCTCGAACTTCTCAAAGCCCCCAATTAGCATTTCACCCAGATCGCGCAACGAAAGCACCCGTAAAGGTAGGTTGCGATCGGTAACTTTTGTCTCTAGTTCAGACTTAAGGCTAGCAATTTGCGCATCGGCACAAGGTACCCCTACCCACGAGACCAGCCTAGGCCCACCTACCTGCGATTGCAGATGCTCGATATCAGTCCAAAAAAGTGGGTAAAGGGAGTTGCGCTGGTCGTAGATGCCGTTGACAGTATAATTGTGTTCCGTAGCAGCCGCAATATCCCAGTCATAAGAATCATTAATCTTCATTGTGTGTGGGATATTTAAGGGATAAGTGGAGCCTGTTTCCATACGGTACCAGGCACTGATGAAGGTTCTGCTAGGTGAAACATATTCTTCACCAGGTATGACCATTTTCATCTCCTGGTGGCCGTCGGCGAGAGTTTCCCCTTCAAGAAAAGACAAAGCAGATATCGATGCCGGTAACTGATTGCGGCCAGCCAGATAGAAGGCTGAAGTTTCGGCTTCTCTGTAACGCATAAAGGGGGCCACGAGCGTGTGAACGGCCTTGGCCCGGGTAGTGGTATCCTCAATAAGCTCTTCTGCTAACTGCACGGGATAAGGCTTAATCTCCAAGGGATCAGCATAAATGCGCGACCCGGCTGGCCGTAAATTGGTTCGTTCATCAATGATCATAATCTGCCCACCTGCAAGGAAGGCCAGTGGCTGCGTTGTTGAACGCTGTAAGAGCTCTAGCCCTGATAGCCCCAAGCAGCTAACTGTAACTGCTAAGGCCAAGCTGATTATGGCCAGTGAGTATTTACGTAAGTTGCGCCGAAATGAAACCAGCGTCATCCATACCATTTTGGCTATCTCCTTTCGGGCAGGGCTGTCATTATCATGCAGCTTTTAGCAGGCTGGGCACTGGTAACACTGATTGCCTTGCTTAGATTAGCCAGCCGGGTTGCGTAGGGTTTGAGATAAGCTGCCGCGGCCTATGATGACTGTGGCCACTAGACTGATCAAGGTGGTAGTGACGATTG
>CALNBW010000184.1 GCA_937874815.1 uncultured Bacillota bacterium
GGAAATTACCGAGCGCCCTAAAGGTGGCCTGTCTTTGATTCTTGCTGATGGCCAAGGTAGTGGACGCTCGGCCAAACAGAACAGCAACCTGGTTGTCGCTAAGGCAGTGGCTATGATCGGTGAAGGGGCCCGAGATGGAGCAGTCGCCCGCGCAGTGCATGACATGTTATTCGCTGCCCGCGACGGTAGAATCTCGGCAGAGCTGCTCATTGTCTCCGCCGATACTGCTAGCAATACCCTGGTTATCTCTCGTAATACTGCTTGCCCAGTGCTGGTATATCGTAATGCTAGCGCTGTCGCTTTGCCCGGTGAAGCTGGGCCCATCGGTGTGCGGGCCAGTACCAAGCCACTGATTGATGTACTGCCACTACAGCCATTAACCACCATCCTTGGTTTTTCTGATGGCATCTGGCATGCTGGGCGCAGTTATGGCCAGCAGTGGACAGCTGCGCATTTGGCTCAGCTAGTCGACGCCAACATAGATAACCCCGCCGAGCTGGCGGAGACCGTCTTAACTGCATCGTTAGCCCGCGACGCCGGGAAAGCACGTGACGATATGACTGTATTTGCACTTACGGTGTTAGCCCGCAATACCGATGACAAAACGAGAAGGTTGACGGCTAGTTTCCCGGTGTGAACCAGGCAGGAAAGGTAGTTGAGTCAATGCCCAAACAAGCTCACGATCTGCTAATAGGCGTTGTTGGTAACTGTGTTTCTGGCAAAACTACATTAGTGCAGGGCTTAAAACAGAAGGGCTATCAAGCAGTAAATATACCGCAAGAGCATAGTGTAACGCCGCGGTTCTGGCGCAAATTTAACGCAGATTTCTTAGTGTGCCTTAGTTGCACACTAGCGACAGCGCAGGCGCGGCGGAAAATACCTTGGGGGCAGATCCGTTTAAATCAACAAGCAGCCATACTAGCTGATGCAAAAGCCCATTGTCAGCTCTATCTACCAACAGATGATTATACCGTTGAACAGGTGTTAGAATTGGTGACCAAGGCTGTGGATGATTGGCAGAGGGGGGAGGGGTAACATGGACACGAGCGAGGTAACACTACAAGACATCAAACAGCATCCGCAAGCGGAAGCGTATATTCGGGTGGGCAACGAACATCTGGGGGCTCTGGGCTTTACCGAGCATGGCTTCCGTCACGCTGCCTTAGTAGCCACCATTGCGCGCCAGATTATCCAACGCCTAGGCTATGGCGAACGACTTAGCGAGCTAGCCGCCATTGCTGGCTACTTGCACGATATAGGTAACGTGGTTAGCCGTCAGCAACATGGGCAGACAGGGGCAATGATCGCCATGCATATGCTAGAGGATATGGGGTTGCCCTATGATGAGGTCGCGGCTATTTGTGCGGCCATCGGTAACCATGAGGAGGAATACGGCGAGCCGGTGAACCAGGTGGCGGCTGCGCTTATCTTGGCCGACAAATCAGATGTGCACCGTTCGCGCGTGCGCAATCCTGAGTTCGCCACCTTTGATATTCATGATCGGGTTAACTATGCAGCTACCCATTCGTTCTTACGCGTAGACGAAGCAACCCGCTTGGCTACGCTGGAGTTGACCATTGACTCTGAAGTAAGCTCTATCATGGATTACTTCGAGATTTTCTTGACCCGTATGGTGATGTGCCGGAGAGCGGCGGGCGTGCTCGACGCGACCTTCTCCATTGTAATCAATGGGTCAAAACTGCTTTAGGAATAGGAAAGGGCCTTCGCGGTGCGAAGGCCCTTTCGAAAAAACTCAATTACTTCTGTGAATTGCGGTCAAAAACACGGCCACTTTCGGCGAACAGAAATAGCGGTAGACCGAAACCTAGAAGAGCGATTAAAAGCTTCATTAATGGCTCACCTCTCTATGTTTGTTACTTCGATTATAGGATAGTTGCTTCTACGGGTCAACATCCTGTATACAAAATACAAGAAGTGAGATATCCCCTGCTAAAAACAATCGTATCAATTGACACAACAGTTAGTCCCAAAAAGTTACAAACGAGTAACAGTTTCTCGCTAGATTATCGCCGCAAGGGGGCAAGAATCATGAAATAGCGCCTCGCAGGACTCCTAATGCGTCTATTGTTAGGGTGGGTTATTATATATGGAGTCAAATGGTCAAGATTCACCATGCAGATGGAGCCTCTCAGCATAGTACAGTCGTCTTTTTTGCAGGTTACTAGGTATGTTAAGGATTTGTTCCCTGGGAAGAATGGCGGTGCAGAAGCAAGTGTTTTCTAAAACATTGACAGGCTAGAGAACATGCGATTATAGTAAAAGATAGGCCAAATAGGGGAAAAGGAGGATGAAAAGCAGATGGGAAGAAGATATGACTATCTAGTGGCATTACTAGCTATTGTAGCAGCCCTGGGAGGCTTCATCTATTTTACTTGGCAGCCTTTGACCGAGAACATCATACTCGGCTTAGATATCAGCGGCGGCATCTCGGTGCTACTGGAAGCAGTCGAATCGGAAGGATCATCAAAGATTGATGACGATGCCATGAACCGAGCTGTAGCCATTATCAGTAACCGCGTAAACAGCTTGGGCGTAGCTGAACCGCAGATTTACCGCGAGGGCAGCAATCGCATTCGTGTTGCCCTCCCTAAGTACGGTGAAAAAGAGGGCGACCAGGAAAAAGTAATGGCCCTTTTGGGGCAGACAGCTTTGCTCGAGTTTCGCGACATGGAGGGTAATGTTTTTCTATCTGGTAGCAACCTGCGCGACGCACGGGAACAATGGGATCCAAACAGGGGAGAAGCCTACGTTGAGATCAAACTCGATAACGAGGGCGGCCGCAAAATGGAGGAGTATACCACAGCCAATATAGGCGGTTTCCTTTTCATTACGCTTGACGGTGTGACTATTTCCCAGCCAGGAATAAAAGACGCAGTGGGCGCCGAAGGCGTGATTACAGGCATTCCAACTCTAGAAGAGGCCCGTAACCTGGCCGTCATGCTGCGTTCAGGCGCTCTACCCGTAGCACTAGAAATTCGTGACTTCCGAGCAGTGGGCCCTTCCTTGGGAACAGTGTCGCTGCAAAAGAGTGTCTATGCTGGTGTGATTGGTATCGCCTTAGTCTTGCTATATATGCTGATTACCTATCGTCTTTTTGGTTTGTTAGCAGACATTGCCTTAATTCTTTATACCTATTTGACTCTTTGGTTGCTGAGTCTTATCGGTGCCGCCCTTACTCTGCCTGGTATTGCTGGCCTTATCCTGGGTGTGGGTATGGCGGTCGATGCTAACGTTATCATTTTTGAACGAATTAAAGATGAGCTAAAGCAGGGACGCAGCCTGAGGGGAGCCGTACAGGCAGGTTTCCGGCGCGCTATGTTGACCGTGCTAGACTCCAACGTAACCACTCTAATCGCCGGTGGAGTGCTCTATTATTTTGGTACCGGCCCCATTCGTGGCTTTGCGGTCACCTTATCGCTCGGTATCGTAGTTAGTATGTTCACGGCAGTTGTCTTTACCCGCTGGCTAATCAACCTGTTAGTTGCAGCCAACCTGACCAAGTCTAAAGCTGTGTTGGGCGTAGGGGAGGTAGCAAAATGAACATTATTGCAAAGCGCAAGCGTTTCTATGGCCTTTCTTTGGTGCTAATTGCTATCGGATTGATAGCCCTCGCCGTACGGGGATTCAACCTCGGCATTGATTTCAAGAGCGGCACGATAATTGAGCTTAACTTGCAGGAGAGCTTTACCACGGGTGAAGTGCGTGATGTTCTTAAGCCATTCGGACTAGAGAGTGCTAGCATTCGTTCCTTCGGTACCTCAGGCACCGAGGTGGAAATCCGCACGGAAATCTTGACAGATCAGCAGCTAACTGAAATTCGCGAAGCCTTTCGCGCCAAATGGCCTAACTTAACTTCGCAGGTGCCAGCACAAGTAGATCCGATTTTTAGCCTGGGGTTAGTACGCCAAGCCTTGATGGCACTTGCTCTAGCCTCCGTAGGCATGATTATTTACATCAGCTGGCGCTTTGAGTTTAAGTTTGCTATTGCCGCCATTGTCGCTCTTTTGCACGATGTTCTGCTCGTTGTGGGCATCTTTGCTGTCTTTCAGATTGAGGTCAATAGCGAGTTTATTGCCGCCATCCTGACCATTGTTGGTTACTCCATCAACGATACGATAGTTATTTTTGACCGCATCCGCGAAAACCAGCAACTGGCCAAGCGCCGTACGGATTTGGGCGAGCTTGTTAATCAGAGCGTGGCTCAGAGTATCTCCCGCACGATCAATACGTCAGTCACTACCCTATTGGCTATAGGTGCCGTGCTGCTGTTTGGAGGTGTTACCCTGAGGCCCCTGGCGACAGCCTTGGTAGTCGGTGTTATTGTCGGGACCTATTCGTCAATTTTCATCGCCAGCTCCCTTTGGTATGACTGGAAGCTACGTGAGCAGGCCCGACACGCTTAAACTACGTGTCCAATGAAGGGGCTGTTGCGCTAGCAGTTAGATAAAAAAGCATTAGTTGCAGCTAAGAGGGCTGCGGGATATTGCTTAGAGCACAGGAGTAGGCTCCAATCGTGCTTACAGCA
>CALNBW010000185.1 GCA_937874815.1 uncultured Bacillota bacterium
ATGTTTGGGCCACCGGGCACCAGCTATGTTTACATTAGCTATGGCGTGCACCACTGTCTTAATGTTGTCTGTCAACCCGCAGGTGTAGGCGAAGCAGTGCTGATCCGCGCCCTAGAACCGCTGGAGGGCTTAGCGCTGATGCGCCTTAACCGTAGAGGCGTTGCTGATCAGCAGCTCACTAACGGCCCCGGGAAGCTCTGCCAGGCATTGGGCATTGATCTCAGCTTGGATGGACATCCCCTCACCCAATCTCCACTGTACCTACTAAATGGAGAGACACCACTAGCAATTGGCGCGAGTACCCGTGTCGGAATCAGCGTTGGCCGGGAACTGCCACTGCGTTTTTACGAGAGGGGCAATCGCTTCGTCTCCCGCTCCCCGCGGCACTGACTTGATAAAAAAGAGGCTGTCGCACCCAAACGCGCATAGCTTAGGCTGCGGTGTACTTGCTGTAAGCACGATTGGAGCCTGCTCCTGTGCTCTAAGCAAGTACCCGCAGCCCTTCTTAGCTGTAACAGTCCCTTATCCGTATGGTTTTATTTCTTCTCCTGTTCTGCTCGCCGATAGAAATCGATATTATCGGAGACCTGCTGCAGCAGCTCCGTAAATTCGCTGACCTTGGCTTCTGGTAACCCTTTGGCAGCAATAGTAAGGAAATCAGCATAAACGCTCTGAATATATTCTTCCTCTTGCCAAGCTTTTTCCGTCAGGTTAATCAAGTTGGAGCGTCTATCAGCCGGGTTTGGTTCCCGCACAATATAGCCTTTGGCTTCTAGCGAGTTAATGGTACGAGAAATGGCTGGTTTACTGACGTCAACTCCACTAACAATAGCATCTTGACTAACGCGATCACCGTTCGTATATAGAAACATGAGCACGTTAGTTTCAGCACTGCTCAACTGCTTCACCTTGAAAGCTTGGTTCAAGTACAGCTGGGCACTCTGCACAATATTGTTCCCCGCGCTAATCAGCTGCTTAATACCTTGCATCTGGCATCTCCCATCCCAGGGTTAATTCTCCCCCTGAAAAAGCAAATTCTCTATCTATTATGTTGCCTCATTTCGGCCACATAATCAAGCTCTTACCCTAAAAAGTTTCGGGTGCCTTAATTAATTATGTGCAAAGCTGTCTCGGTAGTTTGCTACTATGCATGGGTTAGTGTAACCGCCGCACTATTAGGTACTGTTCTTCGCCACAAGCACTGCTGTGAGGCTGGTAGGCATAGCCGTTCGACGTGAGCAAGTTGATCAGGGAACCGGCTTGGGGCGAATCGACAGCGTCAAGCCGGATGCGCAGCCCTTCATCTTGCGCCAGTTCGGCTAACCTGCGCCGCAGACGCCGCAATTCTTCTTCATTGATACCACGGCTCATATCAAAAGCGTATTCCAACTCTCTGCACCTCCTTTGGTTTCCCTTAGGATGTGCCAACCGCCAAAAAAAACACGGCATAGCGGGGGATTGTATCGCTATGCCGTATAGTGTTCAATAATGGGTCTAGCGCCGACTGGCGAAAAGAAAGACGAGGGCAGTCAACGAAAAACAGATGCTGATCAAGTACATGAAATAAACAGTTTGCACCTGAGTCAGGCCCCAGCGCTGCAATCGATGAAAAGTATGACCCAAATCGGCCTCATAGAAGGGCTTACCGTTCTTAGTGCGTCGAATTACATTCATGGCAGTGTCAGCAATGGGCAAACCAAGGGCCAAGATCGGTATCACCATGCCCACAAAGGTGGCACTCTTAAAGGAGCCACTTACCGAAATCGCACCCAGCAGGAACCCTAAAAAGTTAGACCCCATATCACCCATAAAGATAGAGGCCGGGTGTTTATTAAAGCGCAAAAAGCCGAGGGTGATACCTACGACGATTACTGCCAGAGTGGCTGAAGCCGTTTGGTTCATCTGCCAAGCAACTAAAGCCAAGGTGCTGGCAGCAATGCAGCTAATACCGGCTGCTAGGCCATCTAGTCCGTCCATGAAGTTGATTATATTCATAACCCCGACTACCCACAGCACTGTCATTAAATATGACACCAATGGCGAGAACCAAATCAGGCTTTTGGTGGCCGAGAAGGGGTTGGTGATATGGTAAATGCGGACGCCATAGCTGGCCAAAACGAGCGCCGCCAAAACCTGTCCGAGAAATTTGGGCAATGCGCTTAGCTCTTTGCCGTGGGACTTGGCGTAGTCATCTACCAAGCCAATGGCAAAAGCAATAAGGGCTCCTAGCAAAATGCCAACGCGGTTCCCTTGAAGCGGCTCGGCCACTGCGGACGTAACTGCAAAGCTGATGAGCATAGCCCATCCCCCCATGAGCGGGGTAGGCTTAGCATGTGGTTTTCGTTTGCTGGGGATGTCTATGATTCCTAAGCGGTAAGAAAGGCGTTCCGCTAAGGGGGTGAAGATCCATACAAGCAGGGCAGACAACACAAGTATAGTTATATAGC
>CALNBW010000186.1 GCA_937874815.1 uncultured Bacillota bacterium
TGATAAACCGCCTCTATTAGCGAATCCATTTCCTCAGGAATCACGATACTCGTCCTGTCACGCAGGGCCAACCAAGAGCGCAAAAGGGTATGCTCGTTGTAAACCTGCACCGAACCTGCATCAAAGCTAGGCACGCCATCGCCGTCCACTGCAGGCATTAGCACCCATAACGTAGGGCTTTCCAAGGATATGGAACGCGAGCGCTGGTGGCGCCAGAGACGACCACTCCGTTGTAGCACCAGATCTACTGGTGCCAGGTCTGTAATCATGAGATCGAAATCTAGATCCAGGGATTGTTCCAGTATTTGTGTTGACACAACCACGGCTCTGTGGGGGCGATCAGCTTGTCCGACAGGGCCAAACTGTTCTAGAATTGCTGTTTCACGCGCCATGCGCATATCAAAGGGGAAACGGGCATGTAGTAGCCATAACTCATCGGTAGGGAAGTAATCCTTTAGTGTTTGGTAAACCTCTTGTGCTCGTCCAACTGTATTAAGAATCACTGCTGCACAACCGCCATCCCTCAACTGCTCTTGCAGCATTTGCATCCAGCCTACTTGCGCAGCCTCTTCATCGGGCCCAGAAGCAATAGCCGCCCCCTGCTGCACCAGCTCTAGGTTTATTACCCGGGGCAATGCACCGGAAATGTGCCAACTATGACCTCCTGGTTGGGAAACTACCGATAATCGCGGATAAGCCACATCGGGCAATTCTACGTCGGTTTGACCACGGCCCAAAGCATATGCCTCAACCAAGGCGTGCCGAGTATGAGCCGGTAAGGTTGCAGAAAGGAGGATCACTGACGCGTGGCAAGCTCCTAGCCAAGTTAGCAATTGGGCCAAAAGGGCTTGCATGTAGCTATCATAAGCATGCACCTCATCTAGCACGACAACTTTTCCGGCCAACCCAAACAATCGCACAAAGAAATGCGGCGTCTGTAGTACAGACAGTAGGGCTTGATCGATAGTGCCAATACCGTAGGGCGAGAGTAATCCGCGTTTGCGATAAGTAAACCATTCGGCGGCCTGCAACCCCTTATTCTTGTCTTCGTCAACCGTGAAAGCTTCTGGATAGTAAGCACGTTGCCGCAATACCTCAAACTCGGCATTTAACGAAGCGTGCCCATGCAGCAACATGGTATTAATAGTGGTTTCTGGAAAGCGCTCTGAAAGATAACGGTTTACCCGTCCAAACATTTGGTTGCTAGTTGCCATGGTTGGTAAAGCAAAGTAAAGCCCTTTCTGCCCTACTGTGCAGGCCAAGTAATCAGCCAGCCATAAGGCGGCTTCAGTCTTGCCCCCACCCATGGGGTATTCAAGTAGAACCAGGCTAGGTCCTACCAAAGCTTCAGCGATGCCTAACACCTGGCGTTGCAAAGTATTCGGGACCCGGTTAAACAGCTCGGTGAAATCCTGCACCTGCATATCTTGTGGGCGATTCAGCCAACCCAGGCGCTCTAGCGCCAGTGCTGCGAGACGCCCCGAATGCTCTACGTAATATGGAAGAATGGCGGTCGCCCCTGCATAATCAAAACAATCGTGATTAGAAGCAATCCAGTCTGCTACACTACACAAGCCAGCCAAAGGTAGCAAGAAACCATTTTTACGGCCTAGAGTACCTGTAGGGTATTCTAGTTCATCCACCCTAAGCACGTGGGCCAGTAGCCGAACCAGCTGTGCCTGAGCTTCTTGCCACATACTGCCCCCAATCGCTCTTTTACAGAGATTTAACTCGGAGTCCTTAGGGAACTCACCGTGGTGTGCCCCAACCACAGGGGCAACCCATAGAGCAATGCTGGAATCCAGACCAATCTCAGGCAGTAGATCCATAAGCAAGTAGGTAGACAATGAATAATGGGAACACGATTCCTGGCTTCTCGCTGGCAGAAAGCCTAGATTAACTAATCTAGCCCAGCCATCCTGCCATTTACATTGAAAAACCGGTGTAGCCTTGCCCAGGTCATGAAGACCAACAAAAAAGGCTATCCAACGTCCAGTTGATTCTACGTCAGGCAATTGCAGCGCGCTTCGCATTTCCTCCTGCACGGCTGCTGGCAAGACTCTCTCCCATATCTGCAAAGCAACCATTGCGGTATCAATCACGTGACAAGCAAGCGGATGGTAATCGGGCTCATCTTGGGCTAGTTTTACCCCCCTAGCTGTCTTGGCCCATATGTAAGGGTGCAAGTAGTCATTCCAATCCGCCGGTGCTTCGCCCGTAATCGGCAACCTCTCTTTCGGTTTAGGGCGACGAACGAGAAACAACCCCTCCCATTCCTCGACTATCCTACGTGTTTCCCCCCAGGTACGAATAACATAGCCCTGCTCGTTAGCTGCCGGTTGTATCAGTGTGCAATTCCCAACACCAGCTTCCTGACAAGCTTTTTCCCACAGCAAATCGCGTACTGCACCAGAGACATTCCCGACAAAAACCCCTGCTTGTGGTTCTATAAGCCATTTGCTCAATTGACCGCGTAAGCCAGGAGGGACCGATTCCACAATAAGCACAATCATGATTTCGGCTCCCTATCATAGTTCCTGCCCCCTGCCAGAT
>CALNBW010000187.1 GCA_937874815.1 uncultured Bacillota bacterium
GCTGCCAATCAAAGCATAGTCTTGAACGATCAGCCCGATCTGCTGCTCCCGGAACCTGTCTCTGTCACTTTGGGACATTGCAGTTACATTCAAGTCGTCAAGAAGATACTGACCGGAGGTGGCCTTAAGCAGGCCGCCGATAATATTGAGAAGAGTAGATTTCCCAGCTCCACTCTTACCCATAATGGCAACGAGCTCGCCCCGCCTAATGGTGCAATTAATGCCCTTGAGTACTTCTTTAACCGTTTTATTTGTTTTATAGGTTTTACGGATATTGATCAAGCGTATCATCCTGTTATCCCCTCAATACTGTTTTGTTGATGAATCTGGCTGCATAGCTCGTAATTGGAATGATAGTAACTAGATAAGGCATAAGTAGGGCGAGTGCTAATACCAATGCCAGGAATGGCGTTGCTGGCAAAGCTAGTATAAATATGGCAATGGCGGCTACTAAAGCTCCTCCACAATAAAGCAGGGTGAATTCTGCAACCTTGATTTTACGCAAGTCACTGGTGGTTAATCCGGAAACCAGCATGGCTCGCATGTTCTTTCTATCCTGATTAAGGTTCAATATGGTGCCTAAAACAAGTACCAATGCTGCAAAAACAAACAACACAACAGCCAAGAATATTAAGATATCTATGCTTGCATATGTAAGCAGTTTCAGTGAGGTAATCGCAGTTTCAGGGTAGGTCATGATGTGTAGCTCGAACATGCCGTGTTTTAGCCGATATCCTTCCAACACATTGATGAATCCGGGTAAAGTGAGGTCTTGCAGTAGCACAGAGCCGTTTAATTTATGGAAGTATAGCGCCCCTTGCCAATAAGCATCGTCTTCATTTTGTGGTTCAAAGGTAACGGTTGGCGAGACAGCGACCATGTAGCGGTCCAAATACACCATTTGACCTTTTCTAGGGACACACGCTCCTTGGCGTAGAAAGCCCCGCACCTCATAATTCATGGGAATGCCATAGTATAGGCACCCTATAACATCACCGACTTCATATACACCCTCGTATTCGGCTCCCAACAGAACTTGGAGGGTGTATGTTTCATCGAGGTAAAAATCATCTTCAACAAATCCTGTAACATCGGCTACCTGGTTTGCCAAGAAATCCTGGTAAGCCATAAAGTTAAGAGCAAGTTGTTTCACAGTTGTGTGCTGCACATCGTTCATCTCAAATGTGTCAATTGCATCACCATATTCATATCCATAACCGAATTTGTCTGTTCCCTTAAAATCGCCGACACTTATAGGCTGGCCTATCCTCTCGTAAAACTTGAACCTGTTATCCGATACTAAATCGGCATAATATCGTTTGACTGCCTGCACCTGTTCCGTGTTTCTAATCACTGGCCCCAATGGCTCAACATTGTCATAAAGATATAGTTCTTGACCAGTTGTTGCCGACGAAAATACTTCATTGCTTCTCGTTTTAGCGGTCATAACGTTCCCGCAAAGTATATAGATGCAGAATAAGCTTATGGCAATATAAACTGCCGTTGATAAAGAAATAAACTTATGGCGAAAGATCCATCGCTTGGCCTGATCATAAATCATAGGTTACTCTCCTATCACTCGTCTATAGTTGGCGGCAAAGGTAATGATATTAATAAGGATCGGTGCCCCCAAGCCTATTGCTAGGGCAATTAGATAGGCCGCCGGCAGCGTGCTTGAATATGTAAGTGTAGTTGGTCTGATCAGGGCTGGCACGCAATTTCCAGACAGATAGAAAAGACCATACAGTAATGACTCGGTAAGCAAAACTCGCCGGAATATCTGCCTCTTTGTTCTACCCAATATATGCTGAACTCTTATCATATCCCAATAACCACGGTTCTTTATTGCAACCATAAATACTGCACCTAAAAGGACCGTTAGATAAACGAAAGCGGCTAAGAAAGTATAAATTGATGCAGTATTCCAGATTGCTTGGATGCCTTCATTCGCTTGATAGAACTGCTCAAACCCAGCGAGTTTATCTAGCTCTAGCAGGCGGTTTACTACTCTAATATTGTCGTCGCCAAAAACAATTACACCTGTACTAGCTAGCGATTCCGGAACAGACAGCATATTCAAGATCAACATGTAATCTAGCTTGCTAACCATCGGTAAACCAATAGTGCCAATTACTTCAAATTCGACGCCATTATAATTAATATAACTAACATTGTCCCGCTTATAGCATCGCTTTTCTAGGTCTGTTCCTATTACACAAACGGGGCTTCTGTTACTAAAATCGGCTTGCGAAAAAAAGCGCCCTTCGGTAACAGGTAAGTAATAACTGTTGCCAGCAAAGCAGATAGCTCGCGTTGTTGCATCAATATGTTTGGACACAAAAGATTCGCCCATAAGAAAGCTTATTTCATCGAAGGAGAGAGGAACAGATTGACGAAAGTAGCTAACATCAGGAGCATATAGGTCAGCGCTTATTTGACCATACGCTTGAGCTTTGAGCAGCGCATCGCCTACAATGAGGCAAACAAAACCTGTGATGAAAATGACAGCACAGATGATCCAGTTCTTTTTTACAATATATAACTGCATTTTCT
>CALNBW010000188.1 GCA_937874815.1 uncultured Bacillota bacterium
GCGAGCAAATTGTTGTGGCTCCGGATACTTGATAATGCGGGGCAAGTTGATAACTATATCGGTTACGGCCAGCCCAGGTAAATATTCAAGCAAGGTTTGGCGAACCGTTTCTACCTCGGGTAGTTCGGGCATTGTGTTGCTCCTTTACAGAGAGATGAGGGGCTACGCGTAGGGCTTTACGTTATACCAATCTGTTCCCACCTTAATATCCACTTTTAGGGGAACCAAGAGTTCGAGGGCTGTTTCCATCTCGTGTCTAACCAGCTTTGCTAAAGCGTCCAGCTCTGACTCACAAACTTCGAAGATGAGCTCATCGTGCACCTGCAGAATCATTTTGCTGGCAAATTGCTCTGCCTGTAAGCGACGCTCAATATTAACCATAGCGAGCTTAATCTGATCAGCTGCACTGCCCTGAATAGGGGTATTCATAGCCGTGCGTTCAGCGAAAGAGCGCAGGTTGAAATTGCGGCTGTTGATTTCGGGCAGATAGCGACGTCGCTGGAGCAAGGTGGTGACATAACCATCTTGGCGGGCCTGGGAAATAACCCGGTCAATATAATTGCGCACGCCAGCGTAACGCTTAAAGTAACGCTCAATGTAGTTCTTGGCTTCGGCGCGGGAAACCTTGAGGTCGCGCGATAGCCCATAATCGCTGATACCGTAGACAATGCCGAAATTCACAGCTTTGGCGCGTGAGCGCATTTCAGGCGTAACCTCGTCTAGGTCTACCCCGAATACCTCAGCAGCCGTACGCGCGTGGATATCTTCATCATGCAAGAAAGCCTTAATCAGGATCGGATCTTGCGAGATATGGGCCAGAATACGTAATTCAATCTGCGAATAGTCGGCTGACATTATATAGCTAGCTCCAGGCGCCGGGCGGAAAGCTTTACGAATACGCCGGCCTTCCTCTAACCGCACTGGGATGTTCTGCAAATTAGGTTCGCTACTGCTCAGCCGACCAGTTGTAGTAACCGTTTGATTATAAGTAGTATGCACTTTTTCATCTAACGGGTTGATCACCTGCAGCAACCCATCGAGATAGGTTGACTTCAGCTTGGCAAGTT
>CALNBW010000189.1 GCA_937874815.1 uncultured Bacillota bacterium
CTGCTGGAAGCGGACCAGCAAAGTAGACGATCTGTTGGAAAGCAAGCTGGAATACGCCTTTGACTCCACACGAGGCTATCTGACTGCCTGTCCGACCAATTTAGGTACGGGCCTTAGGGCCTCTGTAATGGTGCATTTGCCTGGCCTGGTATTGACACAGCAGATAGGTCAGGTGCTGGCGGCTATTTCACAGGTAGGTTTGGTAGTGCGCGGTCTTTATGGCGAGGGGACAGAGGCAGTGGGCAACATCTTCCAAATCTCAAACCAGATCACGCTTGGTCCCAGCGAAGAGGAAATTCTGCAGAATTTGGGTGCCGTTATTCGGCAGATTGTGGAACAGGAACGAGCGGCCCAGCAGGCGTTGCTCAAAAGCCACCGCCCTGTAGTAGAGGATAAAGTGTGCCGTGCCTTTGGTCTGCTGACCAATGCCCGCTTGCTTTCCTCCCAAGAGGCCGTGCGCCTGCTTTCAGATGTGCGTTTGGGCCACGATCTCGGTATTTTGAAAGAAACTCCTTACCGGGTGCAGAACGAGCTTTTGGTTTTGACGCAACCAGCTATGATGCAGCGGATTGCTGATGAAAAAATGACTGAGGATGTGCGTGATTTCAAGAGGGCGGCTTTAGTGCGCCAGCGATTATCCAGTCAATCTATAGAGGAGGGTGACAAATGATGTTTCCATTAACCCCGAAAGCACAGGCTGCGATGGTGGCAGCCGAGCAGGAAGCACGGCGTTTGGGCCACCAAGTAATCGGGACTGAGCACTTACTTTTGGGTTTACTAAATACTGGTGATGGGTTAGCGACTAGTGTTTTTAAGCAAATGGGGCTTACGGCGGAGCAAGTGAGCGAAGCGGTGGAACAGCTTGTAGGCCGGGGCATAGAGGGCACCGAGGTCAAAGGTTATTCGGCGCGGGTGAAAAAAGTGTTAGAGTTAGCTCTGTACGAAGCGCGCAGCAATGGCATGCCGGCCATTGATGCCGACCATTTATTCATCGGCCTGACCCGCGAAGGCACTGGAGTAGCGGCCAAGATTCTGGAAGGCATGGGCTTCAAGCAGACCATGGTGCAGGATGCCAGCAGCAAGCCGGGCGCAGCTGGGCCTGCTAGTAAAGCGAGGGCAGCCTCAGGCACCCCTACCTTGGATTCGTTCGGGCGAGACCTGACTGCTTTAGCTCAACAGGGTAAGCTCGATCCAGTGGTGGGGCGGGATAAAGAAATCGAGCGCGTGATTCAGATCCTCAGTCGCCGCACCAAGAATAACCCGGTCTTAATTGGCGATCCGGGCGTTGGTAAAACAGCTATTGCCGAGGGATTGGCACAGCGTATTTTTGGGGACCAGGTGCCTGAGATTCTCAAAGATAAGCGGTTAGTGACGCTGGATTTGGCCTCAGTTGTGGCTGGCACCAAGTATCGGGGTGAATTCGAGGAGCGCTTTAAAAAGGTGATGGACGAGATCCATCAGGCAGGTAATGTGATTCTCTTTATTGATGAGTTGCACACACTGATCGGTGCTGGTGGGGCGGAGGGCGCTATCGATGCCGCCAATATCCTGAAGCCTGCCCTCGCCCGGGGCGAACTGCAATGCATCGGTGCCACAACCTTGGATGAATATCGCAAGTATGTCGAGAAAGATGCTGCTTTGGAGCGGCGTTTCCAACCGATTATCGTCTCCGAACCGTCGCGGGAAGAGGCGTTGGAGATATTACGCGGTTTGCGCGACCGCTACGAGGCTCATCATCGAGTGAAAATCACTGATGCCGCCTTAGAAGCAGCTGTTACCCTTTCTGATCGCTATATTTCTGACCGCTTCCTGCCCGACAAGGCTATCGACTTGATCGATGAGGCTTCCAGTAGGGTACGCCTGCAAGCCCATACTGCACCGCCTAATCTTAAGGAATTGGAAGAGAAGTTGGCCATGGTTAGGCAAGAAAAAGAAGCAGCTAAGCGCTCTGAAGAATTCGAACGAGCCGCTACCTTACGGGATGAAGAACGCGAACTGGAAGCGCAGCTGGAGGAAAAAAAGAAAGAGTGGGAACACCAGCGTATTCGGGCAGAAGCAAGCGTGACAGAAGAGGATATTGCTTATATCGTTTCCAGTTGGACCGGCATTCCTGTCAACAAGCTAGCGGAAGAAGAGGCGGAACGCCTGCTGCACTTAGAAGAGATTTTGCATCGCCGCGTTATCGGGCAGAAAGAGGCCGTGCGCTCGCTGGCTCGAGCCATGCGGCGGGCCCATGCGGGGCTAAAGGATCCCAAGCGGCCCATCGGTTCGTTTATCTTTTTA
>CALNBW010000190.1 GCA_937874815.1 uncultured Bacillota bacterium
GTAGGACGTCCTGCACGGATAATATTTCCGCAACCGCCACTGCGCCTTCGGACTCCCGTTTAGTGCTGATAACCTGAGAAATCAGTTGTTCGCCTTGTTCGTCAGCTTCAGCGGCAGTAACACTCACTACCTGGAAACCATTTTTCTTCAGAACCTTAGCCACTTGCTCGGCACTAGACCGATCCCCATTACCAAAAGTAATACTCACCCTCGTCTGCTGATTAGCACTGACATCAACTTGCGAGTAGAAGTAGGTTTCAACCAGCTCTTCTAGTTTAGCCATATCCGGCTCATAGTAGTAGGTTCCATTGAGCCAGAGATCATCACCTTCAAGAATATAGGTGGTAATATTATCTCCCTGCAACGACTTTACCATCGGCAAGTAGCGAATGCCCACGCCGATGGGAATATTGGTCTGCACTGTCTCCGCGGCAATTCTAAACAACTGATCCAATTTCAGCAGATTTGCCGGCTTAAGCACCTGCTTCACCGCCGCCCCGCTGACGTTCGGCCCGGGCTAAATCGCTATCCGTCTTGCGGAAGCGGACATACCCCTCTGCCTGCTCGCCGTTAAGCACCTGATAACCCGGCTCCAAGTTGATATAGAGTCCGTCGGCCTTGTCGGTATATTTCATTTCCTTTTCCACTTCCAGAGGGACTCCACCAATAGCATCCACTAGCTTACGGAAGCCAGCGGTGTCTATCTGTATATAATACCGAAGAGGTATGCCGAGAAACTGGCGTACGGTCTGTAACGTTAGGTCGACACCACCATAAGCGAAAGCATGATTGATCTTCTCTTTATGTTCCCTGCCAGGGATGTCAACCCGAGTATCCCTGGGAATAGAAAGCAAACTAATTTCACCCGTCTTGGGATCGAAGCTGGCTACCATCAAGGTGTCGCTACGCCCCCGAGCCTTCCTCCCAGGAGCAACTAGTCCGTCATCTTCACCAACCAGTAAAACATGGAGTTTGCCATCCGCGGGTAGAACTGAAGCATCCCCTTGGATGCGGCCGGTTATACGACCAAAGAAACTGGCGCTCGCTATTGTCATGACAATGAAAAAAACGGCCAATAACAAAGCCTTCCCCTTGCGAGCCATATGATGCTCTCCTCCCATACACTTTAGTCTTGCAGACATCTTACACCATGTTGCGCGATTTTTCGACAACAGTCTACTTCACTATAGCAAAGGTAGAAAGTGCATACAAGGACTAATATGGGCAAGCTAAGCCAAGGGGGATAATCTTGCCATAATCCTGCAAAAGAATCACGCCAGTTATTCCTGAGAATCTGTTAGTAACGGATAAGAGTTGAACAGGTGATCAAACCCGTTTGGTTAATTATGGAAGTAGGTCGCGACCGACAATTACTAGGACATCCTCATCACCGCTGGTCTTTGGCTCCACTAATACCTCATGCAGTACGAGTACTTGAGCCACAGCCAGGGCAGAGTCCTTGCTGCTGCTGGATACCTGGGAGACCAGGTAATCATCTCGCTCCGCCAGTTCGAGCCCCAAGACCCGGAAGCCGTTCTGGCGTAGCAGCTGGGCGACCTGCTCCCCATTGGCCGCATTACCATTGCCCACTAATATCTTCACCGTAATATGCTGGTTGACACTTTTGTCAACGCCTGAGTAGAAATAAGTCTCGATCACTTGCTCTAACTTATCCCGGTCCGCTTCAAAGTAGTTAATGCCATTGATCCAGACGCTATCATCGCCCTCAACTGTATAACTAGTAAAGTTGCTACTTTTAAAAGAATTTACTATCGATAAATAGCGCAAACCGACGCTAATCGGTATATTGGTTTTGACTGACTCAAAGGCAATCTTGAAAAGCTGGTTAAGCTTAAGCATATTTGCAGGTTTCAAAGCCTGCTCTAGGGCTGCTGCTATGAATTTTTGCTGTCGCTCAGCGCGCTTGATATCGCTATCTTGACGATAGCGAACGTAACCTTCGGCCTGCTCTCCGTTCAATACCCGCTCTCCTTGCTTTAAATCTATATAAAGACCACCGGCCCGATCAGTATATCGCATATCCTTTTCCACATAGATAGGCACCCCACCTAGAGCATCGACGATGCGCTTGAAGCCGTCAGTTTTTACGTGAACATAATAGCGCAAAGGAATGTTGAGAAACTGGCTTACCGTACGCATGGTAAGATCGATGCCGCCGAAAGCTAAGGCATGGTTGATTTTGTCTCTGCCTTTCCGTCCTGGGATTTCAACTAAGGTATCACGGGGAATGGAAAGTAGGCTCAGTGCCCCTGATTCGGGGTCATAGCTGGCAACCATGAGCGTGTCGCTACGCCCCGTAACATACCTGCCAGGGGCGATCATGCCCTCGTCCTCCCCAATAATCAAGAAACGCAACTTGCCATCAGCCTGAACTGGCTTGCCGCCCTCAACAATTGGATTCACATAGCCACGGGTCCAAAAAAACCAAGCGCTACCGGCGCTAATGATTATAAACAGTAATGCCAGCACAACGGCAACCTTTTTCCTACCCATCCCTCTC
>CALNBW010000191.1 GCA_937874815.1 uncultured Bacillota bacterium
CGTAAGCTATTGTATGCATATTTTATAATGCTGACCTGTGAACTGGCGGTAGATGCTTACACTTTATAAGCATCAATGATATATTGTTATTAGAGTTGCGAAAAAACGGCCATTCTCTTGCGGTCAGCATTATAAAATATGCATACAATAGCTTACGCGCGGTGCCACCGCGTAGATAGTAAAAAAATGTTAAGAGGAAGTGGGATGAATGAGCAAAAGGGTATTGCTGCTTCTGCTAGGGACAATATTGGCTTGCTTAGGACTGCTAATTCACCGCATACCGATGGGTACATTAGAGAAGCAAACTGAACTTGCAGATGTTGCGGATGCTTGCTTTCCTAAGCAATTGGTTACGGAGCAGGACCCTAGTGGAACAAGACGCCTGGAGGAAACCTGCGAGCTGTTTATCAGCCGGTGCTTTAGCGATAACTCTAACCTGGAAGACCTGGGCCTGGTTGATGAGGAGTCGAAGGACTTTCTTACCTACCTGAAGAATCGCAAGGAGCTTATCTACTTGCGGCGAGAGGCTTTTAACAACTTCAAGACGATGAAGAGCTTCACCCTGCAAATTGACGACGCTGATGTGCGTGAAGATTGCGCGGTTGTTCTTGCCCATGCCGTTGAAAACTTCGTTTATGATAGTGAGCCCAATAAACCTTCTGTTGCTGCAACTAGATATCTACTAGTACTCAAGAACACGTCCGAAGGCTGGAGGATCTATTGGGCAACGTCAGACGATGGCTATAGCAAATCAATGGAAAACCCCACTAATTACGGTACAATGGGCAGTCTCAAGCTCCCGTTTGTTCATAGTGTTAACTCTGCCAAGGATCTAGCTGGGCATCAGAGTACTAGCTACCCAGCATCAGTTATTTTTGATGCCTGTAGAGCATTTCCTTATCACGATTTTGAGCAGCTGAAGCAGCGGGAGATAGACAACATCAAGCGTGAGCTAGGCCAATAAAGCCCCAGACGGGCTGTTGCAGCTAGCTTGGGGCCGCGGCCCCCCAAATTGGCAGTAGCATAATCATATAAAAAAGAAGCCGATTACGCCTAATCGACTTCCTGACTGACAAAATATGGCGCGCCCGGCAGGATTCGAACCTGCGACCACCGGATTCGTAGTCCGTTACT
>CALNBW010000192.1 GCA_937874815.1 uncultured Bacillota bacterium
TGTGGAAGTCTTCAGGCCCCAGCAGTTGGTCAAAATAGAACTCCCATTCACCATTAAGGCGAATCACTTGGTCTTTGTTCAATGGCCACTTCCGCAAATCCAAAACGCCCCCAACAGCTTGTGGAGATTGGGGGATGAGCGCCCCTATCGTCAAATGAACAACACTGGTGAGGGAGATTGCTACTATGAGATAAAAGTACCAACTTTGCCAGTCCTTACGTCTCACTGCGCCCGCTCCCTCCAACGTAATTAGTAATCACTACTAGTCTCATTATAGCTGAAGCGGGGTCTAGGAAGAGCGATTTGTTCAGAAAATGTCCAGAATGAACTGCTAGGGTTGAACCGTATCTCATGGTTTACAAAGTAGGGGAATTTGGGGGGAATAGAAAATGAACAGGAAGAGGTTGCTTAGCTTAGGCTTGGTGGCAGTTTTAGTGCTACAGCTGTTCACAGTGGCATTTGCTGATGACGGCACGCCTGATCCAGGCGATTTTACGCAGTTCATAACCGATGTTAAGCTGTTTTATCAGCCAGACGGCGTTAAGGAATGGGTGGAAATAGGAACGGATATACCGAATGAGGAACCTATTCCGCTGGGCGGAAAGGTTAAGCTGGAGTATTCTTACGCACTGCCAGAGAACTTTAATCCGTCTATACCAGCTACCTACCAGCTACAGGTGCCTAAACAGTTTGCTATTGATCCTTTGGCTGGCTGGTTTGTATTCCAGGGCGAGAGTGTTGGCAAATGGAATGCTATGGGCAGAGATGTAAGAATCGAATTCACTGCATCCTTGTCGGGCCTCGCAGACAAAAAGGGCACTCTCGAATTCTTCAGCGGCTTCTTAGGTAGCAATGATGAGGGCCAGGAGACTATTAGCTTCCCAATCAGCGAAGGGCAGACCAAGGAGATTACTGTTAACTACGTTGTTCCTGAGCCGGACCCGATTGTTGTTAAGGCTGAGAAAAAGGGCAAATTCGATCCGACCGCAGGAACAGTTACATGGGAGATTGACGTCGATCTAGGCGATAGACCTGTTAAGGGTATCGTAATTAAGGACACTCTGGACGCCAACCAGTCATTCGTGGGAACGGGCAAAGATATCGTTGCTATTACGGGTACGGGCGCAAATATTACAGACGCAGACTACGATTGCGTACTAGATGCCACAGGAAAGATACTTACCATCACCTTTAGCCCTGGCAAGGAATTATCCGGCAAGCTAAAGGTGGTATTGACTACTGAGGTACTGCCGGGGGCTTATACCACAGGCAATAGCGAGGTTACCAACAAGGCCCTCGTGGAATATACCGGAGGGCTATCAAATGAAGCCTCAGATACGGTGCATGTCACCATTACTTGGATCGAAAAGGAAGGATCCCAGTCGAGCGCAGTTGAAGTAGATCTTAATACTAACGAAAAGTACAAGATTATCACCTGGACTATCAGAGTCAACGAAATAGGCAGGGTTATCACTGAGGCAACAGTAACAGACACCTTGCCTGTAGGGTTAGTTCCCATCACTGGTTCTGCAGAATGCTCCGATAGTCTGGAGGAGACTGCTACGTGGACAACAATAACCCCATCACCTTTCAAAGAGATAGATGGCAAGTGGACACTTAGCTACAATTTTGAAGATATCGATGGCGCACGCTACCTGCGGTTTAAGACCCGAGTTCCAGCTGATACTGACCTTAGTTATTTTGCCAACGACTCTAAGCCGTTTACCAATTCGGCTGATCTTTCTATCGGTGGCAGTACGGTCGGAACTGGTTCGAGAAAGGTTGATGTGACTTCTAGTGTTATCAGCAAGAGCTCTTCAGGATATAAGAACGAAGCAGGGCAGTTTCCCGTGGTTACTTGGAAAATTGTCGTTAATAGCAACAAGGTCAAGATCAAAAATGCTATCGTTTCGGATGTAATTCCAGATAGCCAGAAATACGTGCCTGATTCCTTCACAATCGATGATATGGATGGTAATGGCGTTTTTAACGGCGAGTTCACCTACAGTGAGGTAAACGGTAAAGGTACCATTACCTATAGGTTTGGCGAAACCAGGGAAATCAACGGGACCTATACCATTACTTTTGAAACCCAGGTTATCGATGCTTCCATTTATGGCAGCAACATATCCAGTAACTGTTTGACCGTAAGCAATGAGGCTGAACTGGCAGGCACCTATGACGATGGCGAAAGGCGTACCGAAAAAGATGATGCTAACCGACCCATCTGTAGTAAAATCTTCTCCAAAGTCAACGGCGGGTACGATTACGAGACCCGTATCCTAACCTGGGACATTGCCGTTAACGAATATGCGGTCCCACTCAACACCGTAGTGTTTACCGATTACATCCCCAAGGGGCAGGAGTTTGTCTCTATGCATATAGGGGATAACCTGATCACCGAGGGCGAGACTGCAGGCCACTACCAGAAGACTGGCAGTGCGCAAGACGAAGGTGGCACGGTGATCACCTATAGTTTTGGTAACATCACCACTGAACACAAGATCACCTTGAAAACAAAAGTGGTCGACCTAAGTGTCTTTGATTCCAGTGGGAGCAAGACGTTCAGGAACCGAGCTATGTTAGATCATTCCGGTAAAAGCGGCATCGAGGTTAAGGCTGATAAGACCATTCCAAACACCCTTGTAGATAAAACAGGAACCCATAGCTATACTGGGGACGACCCATTTACAATCGGCTGGAAGGTTATACTTAATCCTAACCAGATACCAATAACGAATGCTGTCGTGATCGATAAGATTGTTGAGGGATTAGAACTAGCCGAGGACACTCTTTCTATCACTGAGCTGATGGTGAATGCAGCAGGGGATTTGGAAATGGTCAAGGAACTAGAGATAGATCGAGTGACCCGTACCTTTAGAGATAGCAGCGGTAGAACAGGCAGTTATGACTATGGTTACGGCGTCTTAGCAGAAGACCCTGATCATCGGTATCTCGTTATTAACTTGCCAACTCCGACGCAGAGTGCCTATCAGATTAGCTATGACACCGATATTATCGTATCCTCTGGCAGTCATAACTTCACAAACGAGGTTAAACTCGCTGGGACGGGAACTGATAGCATTACGGAGGGTAGCAGTGAAACGATTGCGTTTAACGTTGGTTCTGCCACTTTTGAAGGTAAGCTAGGCAAAATCACTATAGACAAGGTTGCGGCCCTCGAGTCACTTAACAAGGCAAAACTGCCTGGCGCAGTTTTTGAGCTACGTAACGAGTTCGGACATTTGCTGCGCACTTCTAACGAGACGGGCGATGACGGTAGAACTACTTTCGAGCAGCTAAAATTCAATACTACCTATTTCATTGAAGAAATAACTGCACCAGAGTTTTATCAGTTAGACCCAGTTCGTTATGGATTCAAGCTCAAGTGGGATTCAGGCACGATAAAGATTGAATGGCTCGACGCAGTGGAAATGCCATTCGACAACGGCATCCTCACCTGGCCTAACGAAACGATTAAAGGCTCCGTAGGGCTCATGAAGGTTAATCGTAGTGGCCGTCCTTTAGCAGGCGGCGAGTTCACCATCTATCATGCGGATGATGTGAATTTCGCTAACCCGCTAGATAAGGTGCGCAGTGGTCAGGATGGTCTGGTAGTTTTCACTGGACTAGAGGTTGGTGACTACCTAATCCGCGAAACGCGAGCTCCAGCGGGCTATGCCCCTTCGAAGGAGATTATCACGGCTACAGTCGTCTTGAGTGATGGCGCAGTGCCAGTGCAGGCTGCGCCCTATGAAATTGTTAACACCTGGATTGACCCCGGTGTTAGCTTCGGCGCAGTTGAGCTCATGAGAACTGATAGTGAGGGCCAGGCGCTAGCAGGTGCCGAGTTTACGCTTTATGATTCCCGCGGTGAGGCTCTACAGACGGCAGTCTCTAATACAGCCGGCTTGGTGCGCTTTAACAATGTGTTGCCTGGTAGTTACACTATTCGCGAAACCAAAGCACCTGAAGGCTATGAGCCTTCACAGAAAGTGCTCACAGCCACTGTTAGCCGCGGTGGAGAAGTGGTGCGCACCAGTCCTTACACGGTTGAGAACGAAAAAACCGATACCGGTGACGGCAAAGGTTTTGGCAGCATTGAGCTACGTAAAGTTGATGAAAGCGGTAACCCGTTAGCTGGGGCCGAGTTTACCCTCTATGATAGCGATGGTGAAATTGTGCTAGTCGTCCTTTCTAGCGCGGATGGGGTGGTGCGTTTTGAGCAGGTGCCGCTAGGTGCTTACACCATTCAAGAAACGAAAGCCCCAGAGGGATATGCAGCATTGACTTCCATCCTCAGTGTAACTATTGCTGTGGAAGGGGAAGAGGTGCGCACGAACCCTTATGATGTGATTAACACTGAGTCCGAAGGACCAGAGGAACCAGAAGGGCCAGAGGAACCGGGCGAGCCTGGCGGACCCGAAAAACCAGGGGACCCTGACGAGCCGATTGACGATGGTGACACACCGGGAGGGCCTGGCAAGCCGGGCGAGAAAGACCCGACGTCACCCGGTGGCGAGTTGCCTAAGGCAGGCGGGTTCCTAGATACTGGTATGCTCGTGTTTGGAGGCGTACTCTTGATTTTGGTTGGCTTGGGGTATGCACTTGTGAAGCGCAAAGCGCGCCATAACATCGTGTAGCCGCCAAAATGCCTCAAGGGGTTGGCGAAGGAGTGCCTGGGCAGGCGCTCCTTTGCTGCTTTATAACGCTAAATGGGTTCAAGGGGTGACTGCGATGCTACGAAAACAGCTCGACAAAATACTGATAGGGGCAGGCTGTCTTTTGCTAGCAATTGCCCTCTGGCTGCATTACGATGGGAAAGTGCAGCAGGAGCGCTTGGTGGCAGATTATAATCTGTTGGTGGCTAACCTAGCAGACGAAGAAGATGAGCCAGCTGCGGACCCGGTGCCTGATTCTGGCGCCCACAGTAATGTCCTGGCCGTGCTGTCAATTCCGAAGCTAGACCTGATCGTGGCAGTGCAAGAGGGCGTTGACCAACATATCCTTAACTATGCTCTGGGGCACTTTCCGCAAACAGCCCTGCCAGGAGAAGTAGGCAACTTTGCCGTTATCGGGCATCGCAATTATGCGCGGGGCCAGTTCTTTAACCGTTTGGGGGAAATTGACGTGGGTGATGAGGTTATAGTCAAGCGTGCTTCTCAGGAGTACGTCTACCAGGTCACGCAAACCTTTATCGTTACCCCAGACGAAACTTCGGTATTAGACGCTACGTCAGGGGCGGAGATCACCTTGGTCACCTGCGCTCCTCCCAGGCGCTCAACCCATCGACTGATTGTGAAGGGTGTTCTGGTGGAGCAGAGTGGCACTAATCCAACTGAATAGGTGATTAATCGTTCATGAATACAGCCCGGCTTTTCCAGTTGGAAGCCGGGCTTGTGCTATAATCCTGGCTTTTACAGCAAACTACCAAAGAAAATGGCCGCGGACCCCTGGTAT
>CALNBW010000193.1 GCA_937874815.1 uncultured Bacillota bacterium
GCCGCCATCTGCTCAGCGGAAAGGGCCGCGTAGCGGGTGTCTTCCCAAGTACCGTCGGCGCTATCCGGGTTATACCAAGTGCCCATCAAGTACCGGGGAGTGCCAATATCGGTATACACGGGTGGCGCAACCTCGATTACGCCGACGCCCCTATAGTTCTGCACCGCTTGTTCGAACTCGATGGTCGTGGCCGCGTAATCCAGAACACGCGAAAAAAGAGCAAACGATATTCCCATCAGCAGCAGAAGGGTAACCAGCGTTTTTACTGGCGAGCGGAACAGCATTTTTATCGATAATATTGGACGCATATGCCCTCCTAGGTTGGTATATTTCTATCCAGCGCGGTCAAAGTTGAACGGTTTGAATTACCGGAGAACTATGGTTTTCAGGGAATGCGCTTTTAAATAGCATGCTGTATAACGTTTCAATATTTGCGAAAGGCATGTTGACTTGTTTGTGAATTAATAGTATAGTAGGATTCAGATAAAGTCAACATGTGTTTACGCACCAAATGTGACAATCCTTCCACTGGCAAACATAAGTAAGATGGAGGGGAAAATATAAATGGGAGGTGAAAAAAACATGGAAGAAAACAAGAATGTTTCGGTGGAAGCCCTAAGAGGGCCGACATGCCCTACATGTGGAGGGGAGACGTATTTCGATTACGAAGCTAGGACCTGGAAGTGTTTTCTCTGCGACTAAGTTGCCAAGTATAATAGGGCGAAAGACACAGAGGTGGCGACCTCTGTGTCTTTCTTCTAAGTTAATCAAGCCAGGATTCACATTTTAGGGCTATTTGCTACGCATGAGGCGCATGCCGTTAGCGATGACCAGTAGGGCGGCTCCAGTATCGGCGAGGACGCCCATCCAGAGCTCGGCGCGGCCCATGAAAGTGAGTACGAGAACGACGCCTTTGATAATCAGGCTGAGCACGATATTCTGCCCAATGATGCCGACTGTTCTACGGCTAAGACGCATGAGCCAGGGTAACCTGGTTAGGTCATCAGCCATCAAAGCGATGTCGGCTGTTTCAATGGCGGTGTCGGTACCAGCAACGCCGAGGGCAATACCTACGGTAGCTGCTGCCAATGCTGGTGCATCGTTGACACCATCGCCCACCATGGCCACATGGCCGTACTCAGCGGCTAGGCTGCTTATGGCAGCCACTTTATCTTCTGGCAAGAGTTCGGCCCGCACTTCATCGATGCCGAGCTGCTGACCGATAGCTGCCGCGGTGCGGCTATTATCGCCGGTGAGCATTACCAGCGACTGTACGCCTGCTTGGCGCAGTTCGTTGGCGGCGTTAATTGCTTCTGGCCGCACGATGTCGGACAGAGCTAATAAGCCATAGATATAATTTTGATCAAGCAGGAAAACAACTGTATGGCCAGCTGTCTGGAGACGAGCTACGGCCTCCATCACGTCGGCGGCCGGTTCGAGCCCGATTTGCTCGACCAAACGTTGATTACCGATCCAGAACTGGTGTCCCTTAACCCAGCCGGTAGCGCCGCTACCAGTAAGGGCCTGAAAATCGACCACTGGTGGCAACTCCATTTGTCGCTCCTGCGCCGCTCGCACGATGGCTTGGGCTAGCGGATGTTCGGAGCGCGCTTCTAACGCCGCGGCCACCATCAGTAGCGATTCTGCGTCACAAGTTAATGGCAACATCTCGCTCAGCCGTACCTGCCCTGAAGTTAAGGTTCCTGTCTTGTCGAAGGCGATGGTACGCACCTTACCCATGGCCTCAAGATAGGCCCCACCCTTAATGAGCACACCGTGGCGGGATGCATTACCAATCGCCGACACAATGGATACGGGGGTGGAAATGACTAGAGCACAAGGGCAAGCAACGACAAGCATAATCAGAGCTTTCTTAAACCAGCTAGCGAATTCGTAACCTAGAAGTGGCGGAACCGTTGCCATGGCTACCGCTAGTAGAATTACAATAGGGGTATAGTAAGCAGCGAAACGGTCAACCATCTGCTGCGATGGGGCTCTTTGCGACTGTGCCTCTTCGACCAGATGCATAATGCGCGACAGGGTGTTATCGGCTACCAGGTGGTCAACCACTACTTCCAGACTGCCATTGCCATTGATGGAGCCAGCGAAAACGCGATCTCCCTCTACTTTATCGACTGGGATCGATTCGCCAGTGATGGGGGCCTGATTCACAGCCGAATTACCGTGGCGCACAATCCCATCCATGGCCACACGCTCACCCGGCCGCACGATGATCACATCACCCAGCAGGATCTCTTCCACTGGCAATGTCATTTCTACGCCGTCGCGCTGCACCTGTGCTTCCTTGGGTGCCAACTTCATCAGGGAGCGAATTGACTGTCGCGTCTTATCCATAGTAAAAGCCTGTAGCGTGTTGCCGAGCGAGAACAGGAACATCGCTCCCTCGTGCCATTCACCGATAGCAACGGCTCCCACAGCGGCCACTGTCATCAGGAAATTCATGTCTAGACTGCGGTTGAGTAGAGCGTAGAATCCACTGCGCGCTACATAATAGCCGCCGGATAGCATCCCGAGCACAAAGAGGACTTTGCTCAGCAAGGAATGCTGCCAGCATAGCTCGGCTCCCCAGCCTGCCGCCAGGAAGATGCCAGAAGCGATAGTGAGCAAGGAACGTCTATTCTTTAGCCAAAAATTACTTGGCTCGTCTACTTTAGCACTACTAGCGGCATCGGGGGCTCCACTGATCAGCTGACTTCCATAGCCGAGTTGACTAATAACTTGCCGAAGCTGTTGGGTGCTTACGGCTGATTCAGCAAAAACCTGCAGTTCGCCCGCCGCATAAGAAATATCCGCCGCAATAACGCCCGTCTGCCGCCGCATCACTTGGGCTAGCTTAGCCGCGCAATCGGGGCAATCAAGGCCATCTATACGAAAGACTAATGGTGTACCCAACTGGCCCGCCGCTAGGGCGGCAGCCACCTCAGAGTGGGCATGCTGATGGGAGTGAGTATGACCGTCGTCATGAGCGTGATCGTGCCCACAGCCGCAACTGTCTTCGTGATCATAGCCATGGTCGTGGTCGTGGCCATGGTTATGCCCGCAACCGCAGCCCTGTTCATCGCTGCTGCAGCCGCAGGCACCTATATCTGCTGAGACCTCTCCCTCACCCTCATCATCAGCGTGGTGGTGGCCACAGCCACAAGATTCTTGTTGATCGGATTCAACTTGCGCCACAGTTGTTGCTGCATGGCTATGCTGACAGCCACAGCTGCAACCTTTGGTGTGATGGTGTTTTTCATGAAGCATGTTCTATTCCTCCGTTTCTAAAGTATGTCTAACGTGGTCAGCAGCTTGGGCCAGCATGCTAAGCACATGCTCGTCATCCAAACTGTAAAAAACTTCTTTGCCATCGCGGCGATTACGCACTAGATGCAAGCCCCGCAATACACGCAGCTGATGCGAGATGGCCGACTGGCTCATTTGCAGTACCTCGGCCAGATCGCAGACGCACAACTCGCCCATCTGCAAGGCGAGAATGATGCGCAGACGCGTAGGATCGCCTAAAGCTTTAAACACATCGGCTAGTCGCCCCACCTGCCGCTCAGAGGGCAAGGCCTGTTGCGCGCGGGTGATAGCGCATTCATGGGGCCCAAATTCGGCACAACAAGCAATATAGTCTTTGTTATTAATGGCTGTCCCTCCTCTCCAAGCAAAAACGCAGCGATTTTCATATGAATGATTGCTCATATGTTCATGTTTATTATATACCGTTCGCTCCAGAAAAGGAACCTCCAATTGAAAAAGATGTCGTCGGACAGCGATATTGTCACCCTATAACGGGACAGCGATAATGTCCCTATGATAGGAGAGCAATATCTAAACGTGAAAGAAACAAGCCGCCTTCCAGTTATTCTAGAAACGCTGACGGGTAAACGCACTATTGCTGACGCAGCGATGAAGCTTGGGCTAAGTGAGCGTCAGGTAAAACGATTAAAGAAAGGGGTAAAAGAACACGGGCCAGGTTTTCTGGCTCATGGTAACCGTGGACGAAAGCCTGCTAATGCTATTCCCGGCGACGTTAAGCGCTTGGTAGTAGAAATGGCTACAGGAGATTTCAGAGATACTAGTTGCCAACATATGTCTGAGCTTCTCCTTGAACACATGTCTGTTGAGGTTAGTGCTAAAAGCATTACTAGGATTCTGCACAACGCCCAAGCAAAATTGCGTTTCGCTAGGAAACAGCCGCGCCGACGGCGCACTCGTGACCGCAAAACACGTGTGGGGATGCTGGTGCAGTGCGATGCTAGTACTCATGACTGGTTAGAGGGCCGTGGGCCTGAAATGGCTTTACACGGCGCTATTGACGATGCTACTAGCACCGTTTTGGCGCTCGTGTTCCGGCCTACTGAAGATCTGCAAGGTTATCTGTTAATGCTTGAGCAATTACTCAATAGCCATGGAATTCCTGAGGCGCTTTACTCTGATCGACACACAATCTTCTTTTCCCCCAACAAAGATAAGTTGAGCATTGAAGATGAGTTGGCAGGCAAGATGGTACCGTTAACTCAGTTTGGGAATGCTATCGCGGACCTGAGGATCCAACACATTGGTGCACGTTCGCCACAAGCCAAGGGTTATGGAAAGCTAGCCGTTATGCGAAGTTAACCATGCTAGACAGGGCAGCAGCAATAGCTGATACTTGAATAACTCCACATAATGATCCAATCTATGGTTAGGCATCTTGTTGCCAAGAATAGATTGGAGGCCAATACATGGAGTCAAAACAAGAAAACGTACAGGGGCTTATTCGCGTCACAAGGGATAAACTGCTGAAAGCAGGCTATACCACACTTGGGTTGCCAGAGAGAGTCTGGCGTAACCTGGACAGCTACATGTCGCAGAAAGGCCTGACGCACTTCTCAGAAGAAATTGGGATGCAGTTTCTAGAAGAACGCTATTCCTTCTCGGCTAATCCTTTATCCAACTCAAATATGGATCGCTTGCGCGCCATCCAGCTACTGGTGGACTGCCAAGCACAGCAACCTATCTCAGTCAGGCGTAGTCGTCAAGGGGGAGAGATCGCAGAAGCGTTCACTTTAGTATTTACGGCGTTCTTGGATTATGAGAGAAATAAAGGCTTATCTGAGCGAACGATGGGATCGCATCTTCTTTATTTGAGGCGGTTTTCTTGGTACCTCGCAGAGCGAAACATCAGCCAACTGATGGAGATCACTGTTTCACATGTGTATGAGTTCATTCAGTTCAGCGCCTCTTCTCGCAGTAAATCTACCGTATATTGTACAGCCTGTTTGCTACGCACGCTGTTTAGATTCCTGTTTGATCAGGAACTAATCAGCGAAAATCTTGCGCTGACAGTGCCAAGAGTTAAATGCAGCAAGAAGGCGCGAATTCCATCGGCATATTCTCAGGAGGAAATTGAGCAGGTATTAGCCTGCGTTGATCGCGGCAACCCGAAGGGTAAACGAGACTACGCCATGTTGCTAATGGCGACCCGTTTAGGGATGCGTGCTTCAGATATTTGCGGACTAACCTTCGAAAACTTCAAGTGGGAATCTGACACTATTGAGTGGAGGCAGGGTAAGACGGACAAGTGGGTTGTCTTACCGTTATTAACGGATGTTGGTGAGGCTGTGATTGATTATCTCAAATATGGCAGACCGCCAGTTGATGCAAAAGAAATCTTTCTACGTTTGTCTGCACCCATCGGGCCAATGAAAGCGCCCACTCTTCATAGTGTTGTCACCTATTACATGCGCAAAGCCAACATCCCAATCCCGGAAGGCAAGAAACACGGGCCTCACGCCCTGCGTCACAGTCTGGCTAGCGCTCTTTTGAGAAACCGAACGCCTATGCCAGTCATTTCAGAAGTGCTAGGACATACTAGCACTGACACAACCGCGGTCTACCTTAAAATTGACATCCTTCAGTTGCATGAATACGCCTTGCCTGTCCCTCCGCTAGAAGTCTGGAGAGGAGGTGGAATGGCATGAAACCCTTTGTTGGCGTGTTTGAAAAACCCTTGAATGATTTTGTAGCCCTAAAGCGTTCGTTAGGCTTCAAATATGACGTGGCGGCCGACGAACTCTACCGATTCTCCAAGTTCAGCGAAACTCTTCAGTTGCAGGAGCCAATCCTGAACAAGGATGTTGTGCTTGCCTGGAATGCAAAACGCGCTACCGAGTCGCTAACAACACAATCGCGAAGGATTTATACCCTTAGGCAGTTTGCGCTCTATCTTCAAAGCATAGGCAGCCAAGCTTATGTAACCTCACCAGACAGAAATCCCCACCGCCAAAGTCATATTCCCTTCATCTTCACCCACCTAGAAATTGAGCATATTCTATTGAACAGCGATCAACTGAGGAAACGGGGGCACTCTACCACTCCTGCTGTCATTCCTGTACTACTGCGCATGCTATATGGCTGCGGGTTGCGTATTTCTGAAGCAGTGAGCCTTCAGAATAAGCACGTAGATTTACAGCGAGGAATATTAGAGATTAAGCAAGGTAAGTTCGACAAGGATCGGGTAATTCCTATGTCCGATACACTCAGCCAGGTTTGTCGTCAGTATTACCGGACCATTCATCAGCGCTCCTCCGCTGATGATTATTTCTTCCTGAAAGCTGACCGTCACCCTATTACCGCCGACAACGTATACAGGCGGTTTCGAGAAATCCTTTGGGAAAGCGGAATTTCCCACGGGGGCAAGGGTAAAGGGCCTCGTGTGCACGACCTTAGACACACATTTGCGGTTCATGCGTTGAAAAGGGCCGTGGAAAAAGGAATAGATCTATACTGTGCGTTGCCAATTTTGTCTGTTTACATGGGGCACGCATCAGTGGAAGCAACCAGCCAGTACGTCCGGCTAACAGCGGATGTTTTCCCGGACATCCAGGCAGCATTAGAACAAATCTACGGCCAGGTTATCCCCGAGGTGATCTGGGAATGAAACCAACTAGTTTTGCCTACCACCTAACAGAGTATTTGTCAAAGTTTCTACCTGGCAGAGTCGGCGTCAGCAGGAACACTATCATGTCGTACCGTGATGCGTTTTCTCTTTTGCTCCGGTTTTGTTCCGAAGAAAAAGGCATGAGGGTAGAAAATGTCACCATAGGTACGCTGCAACGGGATTTCATTGAAGAATTTTTGGACTGGCTTGAAACAGACCGTGGTTGCTCCACTTCAACGCGGAATCACAGGTTGGCAGTAATCCATGCATTCTTCCGTTATCTCCAATTGGAGGAACCTAGCCAGCTTTATCTTTGCCAACAGATCCTCGCTATTCCCATGAAAAGAACACCCCAGAAGACCATTGAGTATTTGCCGCTAGATGCAGTGAAAGCAATCATGGAGTCGCCAAATCTAAGCACCGTAATGGGAAGAAGAGATCTGGTCTTACTAAGCTTGCTGTACGACACAGGGGCTCGAGTGCAGGAAGTCGCTGACCTAGTCGTGGCCGACGTTCGGCTTGAGAATCCAGCTACCGTGAGGATTACAGGCAAGGGTAACAAGAGCAGGCTTGTGCCTTTAATGACGCCTACAGCCAAGTTAATTGACCAATACATGTCTGAACAGAACCTGAAGGTCATCGCACACCGGGCCAGACCACTTTTTCAGAATAGAGCCCAAGCTAAACTGACGCGCGCAGGGATTGCCTACATTCTTGAGAAGCACGTCGAAAATGCACGACAGCGTTACCCTAATCTCATCCCTGATGTTG
>CALNBW010000194.1 GCA_937874815.1 uncultured Bacillota bacterium
CCGCCCCTTTTATGAGCTCAATCTACTGATGCGCCACCCTCTCTTTCAGTTCAGCTAGTTTACCCGAGTTAAAACGATCAACTGTTGACAAATAACCGGTGATACGGCGGATGCGACGCACAGAGGAGGAGCCACAGCCGGGGCATTCCGCTGGAAAAACTCCGCTATAGCCACAATCCAAGCATTCATCGATGGGGAAATTGATAGCCCCATAACCGATGCCGGCGGCAGCCATGGTCCTGATAATCCTGTCAGTTGCTTGCCAATTAGGGCCGGGGGGCGCATCGAGTTCTACATAAGAGATATGGCCGGCGTTACAGAATTCGTGGAAGGGGGCCTCGGCCCCGATCTTTTGGGCAATGCCCAGGTGATGGTATACCGGCACATGAAAGGAATTGGTGTAAAAATCGCGATCGGTGATGCCTGCAATCGTGCCAAAGCGTTCCCGATCGGGCAGGACCATTTTGCCGGAGAGCCCTTCTCCCGGTGTCGCTAATAAAGTGAAATTAAGGCTGTACTGAGCGGTTGCTTGGTCACAGATGGTCCTCATCTGTTTGACAATCTTAGTGCCTAACGCTAACGCTTCCGTACTCTGACCATGATGTTCGCCGCATAGGGCTATTAGAGCTTCCGCTAAGCCAATGAATCCGATGCTCAGCGTGCCATGTTTGATAGCTGGTTCAATCCGGTCCCCCGAGGCTAGCTGATCGCTGTCTAGATAAACATGTTGGCCCATAAGAAAAGGCATATCTTTGGCCCTTAGATTAGCTTGAATGCGGTAGCGGTGTAGTAGTTGTTCTATAACCAGTTGCATCATGTTTTCTAGCAGCGTAAAAAAGCGCTCTGGGTTACCCTCTGCCCGGAGGGCCAATCGGGGTAGATTGATACTCGTGAATGATAGGTTCCCACGACCAGTAGTCTGGGCGGGACCATTAATATTGCTAACGACACGGGTGCGACAACCCATATAAGCCACTTCGTCGGTATGCTGATTGAAAGGGGCATCGAGGAAAGAAAAAGATGGATTCAATCGTACCGATGCCACTTCTAGCGCTAGCAAATAGAGATCGTAGTTGGGGTCTTCCGGGTTGAAATTGACGCCGCTCTTGACCTTAAAAATGATGTTAGGGAAAATAGGGTGTTCGCCCCGGCCTAAGCCGGCCTTATAGGCTAGCAGCAATTGCTTAGTGACGCGGCGTGCCCCGTCACTTGTTCCAGTGCCCACGTTTAAGCTGCTAAAAGGTACTTGGGCACCAGCCCGCGAATGTAATGTATTGAGGTTAAAAACCAGGGACTCCATAGCCTGGTAAATTTCATCGTCGCTGGCTTGCTCGGCGAAAGGCCCGATGTCTTTGTCAAAATTGGGGAAAGACTGGCCGCCGTGCATGTCATTCTGTAATCCCTGTAAGATAATTGCCGCCAATGCTGCCGCAGAACCTATGCGTCGGGGAGGCCGAATAAAACCATGCCCCGGGTTAAACCCCTGCGACAAGAGTCGGTTGAGATCCGTTTGCACACAGGTTAAGGTCATGCCATACCAGGCGAAGTCATGAATATGAATATCCTTTTGGCGGTGAGCGGTGGCAAAATGAGTGGGTAAACCCCGCCTTTCCCACAGATAAGCGCTGGCCGCTTCGAAAATCTGTAAGCCCTTAGCCGAAGGGGAATTGCCGACGTTAGCGTTCTCCTTA
>CALNBW010000195.1 GCA_937874815.1 uncultured Bacillota bacterium
ACGGCGACGGCAGGTGCAGGCGGTTCCGCCAGCGCAGCCATCCCAGATAAGTCCATCACCGACGCTATCGCTAAGGCTCAGGCGGAAGCCAAGGCGCAGGGCAAGACTATCGATGGCATTGCCATAGAGCTGAATATCAGCATGCCACATGATGCGGATTCGCTGAGTGTAACGCTCTCACAGAGCGCACTGCAGAGCCTTATTAGGGCAGGAGTGACAAGTCTACAAATGAGTGGTGCACCCGTTGCTCTTGGCCTTGATCTGAGTGCATTGCAGGAAATTCAAAGACAAAGCACCGGCGCTATCACTATCAGTATTGTGCCCGTGAGGGAGCTTTCTGCTGAGGCGCAGGCACTAATCGGCAATCGCCCGGTATACAGCATTACCATAACTTATATGAAGGACGGCAAAACGGTCGACCTAACCAACCTTGGCAGCGGCACGGCCACGCTTTCCATCCCATATATACCTAGTGAGAACGAGATTGTAGGTTATCTGTTCGGTGTCTATGTAGACGCTAACGGCAACGCCGCCCGCATTGCCCGCTCGGCCTACGACGCAAATAGCAGCTGCCTGCTCGTGCCTACGGACCATTTTTCGGTGTATGGTGTAGGCTATACTGCGCCTAGTGGTAAATTCACCGACATCGGCAGCCATTGGGGCAGGGAATCCATCGACTATGTGGTAGGCAGAGGGTTGCTTGTCGGCACCGCGGAGACTACCTTTGCGCCGGATACGGGCGTGACTCGCGGCACCCTAGCAACCGCCCTCGGTAAATTGGCAGCAGTGGACGTGAGCGGTTACAAGACTAGCAGCTTCACCGATGTAGCTAAAGACGATGAGTCTGCTCCCTACATCCAATGGGCATACAGCAAGGGTATCATGCAGGGCATTGGCAACCGACAGTTTGCGCCTAACAAGGCTGTTACCCGTGAGGAGGTGGCGCTAATCGTTGCTAGCTTTGCTAGAGCTCTGGGTCACATGCCACCTATCACCCGAGAGTTAGTTGACTACGCAGACGTTGCCAGCATAGGCAGCGAGTATAAAACGGCGGTAACAACCATGCAGCAGGCAGGCATCATAATGGGGATGAGCAATAACCACTTTAATCCTCAGGCTAACATTACCCGCGCCCAAGCCGCCGCCATATTACACCGCTACGCGAAGTTGAGCATCGACCCGTCCACAGCCCAAGGCTGGACAGTAAACGATGACGGCCAGTCCTTCTATTACGAAGATGGCAAAGCTCTCACCGGAGTGCAGGCCATCGCTGGCAGGGAGTACCTTTTCTCCGACATGGGTGTCTTGCAGGCCAGTGTAAAGCAAGAGATACGGTTACACATAGGGGGGCTCATAGCTACAGTAGGTGGTAAGCAGTATACCTTAGATGCGGCTCCGTATGTTGAGCCGAACTCGGGCCGTACTCTAGTCCCGATCCGCTTTGTGAGCGAAATGCTCGGCTCAGAAGTAGTCTGGCGTACTGCGAGCCAACAGGCAGTAATAACTGAGCAGGGCAACGAAATCACCCTTACCATCGGTTCTACCTCCGTGCAGGTCAACGGAGAAACGTTCACTCTAGATTGCCCTGCCGTAATAGTGAACAGTCGCACCTTTGTGCCCCTGCGCTTTGTCAGTGAGACGCTGGGAGCATTGGTGCACTGGAACGGAGCAGAAGGAAGCATTAGCATCACTAGGTAAGTTGCCATAGGGCAGCGAATAGAAGGCAAAGGCGCTGGGCCTTTGCCTTTTGCGTATGTCTGTTGGTGCAGTATATGTAGATGAAATGTGATTCATTGACCGGTTGGTAAGCGTACGATCTTAAATTTGTCGGTTGTTTGATCAATCTTTGCAGACAGTGAGTATACCTGTTCTTTACCTGTTCCGCCCTGAAAGAAGCTGGTAAAATGAGCTTGAGCGAAATCCTGCTTGAGCAGGTGGGAGACACGTAAAGCCTAAAAAAGAGAACCGATGGAGGCGAGGTTGAATGGTGACTATAGATTATAAGAAGACACAAAAGGACCTTTATCAACCCAAGACCACACCGTCCGTTATAGACGTACCAGAAATGCTTTTCTTGATGGTCGACGGCAAGGGAGACCCAAACACAAGCGCAGACTATGCAAATGCCCTTGAGGTTCTGTATGGGCTATCTTATTCCATCAAGATGAGCAAAATGGGCGGCAACCAGCCGAGCGGATACTTTGACTATGTTGTGCCTCCGCTGGAAGGACTGTGGAGTCTTGACGATGGCGGCGTGTTCACAGGTGCCGGAGCGGCGATTGCAGACAAAAACAGGTTTATTTGGACTTCGATGATACGCCAGCCGGAATTCGTTACTCCCGAGGTGTTCGTAGCCGCCAAGGCAGCGCTGTGCAAAAAGAAGCCGCAACTGGATTTGTCGCTCGTACGCTTGGAGCGATATACCGAGGGGCTCTGTGCGCAGGTGATGCACATCGGTCCCTACGACGACGAACCGGCTACTATCGCTGTGCTGGCAGAGTTCATTGCGGACAATGGCTACAGGGAAGACATGTCGTCTTCCCGCCGCCACCACGAGATCTACCTCGGCGACCCGCGCAGAACCGCGCCGGAAAAGCTAAAGACGGTTATTAGGCATCCGATACGACCGAATGGAGGGAAATAGTATGAAAGTTGGCGTGGAAATTGATATGGTTGTGCCTGATAGCGTGAAGGCACTGGAACTATACGAGAATGTGTTCGGTGCGGAGCGTGTGGAAGTTACCGCCTATGACCGGGGGCTGAACGAGGCGGTGTTCACGCTATTCGGGACACGCTTCCACTTGCTCGATGAAAATGAGGCCTACCAGCTTTTCGCTCCCAAGGAAGGTGAGCGCAGGCCGATGTGGCTAAACATCCTCGTGCCAGATATTGAGGCTACCCTGGAAAAGGCAAAGCAGCACGGCTTCGCTGAAATCCAACCTCTAACCGTGCTGGCAGAGATGGGCGTTAGCAATGCGATCCTCTCCGATCCGTTCGGATATGTCTGGATGCTTCATCAGGTGCACAGGGTTGTCAGCTTCGAGGAGCGGACAAAACTGTGGGATGAGAAGATGAAAAGCGAGGGCAATGTCTAGCAAAGGCTAGAACTCAGTTTGCCCCGAGCAGTATGATCCGAAGAACAAGCACAGAGCAGAAGAACCTAAGGAAGGTGTAAAAGATGCGTGATTATATCCCGGCCTTTGCCGCGCCTTATTTTCTCGCGATCAGCCTTTGGGCAGCCGGGCTGGTCCTATATGATAAACGGGCCTCAAGGCTTGGAGCATGGCGCATAAAGGAACGGACGTTGTTATTGGTATCCGCGCTGGGCGGTGCTGTTGCTATGCTCCTAACCATGCGTCTGGTTCGTCACAAGACCAGACACGCCAAATTCATGATTGGCATTCCAGTGATAATTGTTCTGCAGATTTCCGCTGTAGGGCTGTTCTTGTGGTGGCGCATGGGAGGACGGCAGTTGGCGATATAGGCGGCGCGCCAGCCATCGAGAAGGAAAGCGCCGTCTTTAGGTGAACTCATATGAGTAAGCATCTGGTTTTGTGAAAACTGGTGTCATCTGTGGAGGGGAGTAGTAGCTAGGTGGCACTATAGATCAACTGAACTAAGAAAGGATGGTTAGAGGTATGAGCAATTTTGTCTACAACGTGCCCGTAAAAGTGTATTTTGGTCAGGATCAGTTAGGAAATTTGGGGGCAGAACTGAAGAATTTTGGCAAGCGCGTGCTGCTGGTGTATGGCGGAGGCTCCATCAAAAGGACGGGGGCTTTACGATAAGTTGGTATCCGAAATTGAACAGGCCGGCCTGGAGGTCTTTGAGCTCTCAGGTATTGAGCCCAACCCTCGTGTCAGCTCTGTGAATCGAGGTGCAGGCATCTGCAGGCAGGAACAGATCGATGTCATTCTAGCTGTTGGCGGCGGATCCACTATTGACGCGGCCAAATGCATTGGGGCAGCTGCCCACTATGATGGTGATGCGTGGGACCTCGTTACCCGCACGGCTCCGATTACTGATTGTCTGCCTGTTGTAACGGTGCTAACCCTAGCAGCAACTGGTTCGGAGATGAACGGAACTGCGGTGATCAGCAACACCGAAACGAATGACAAAATCGGCGTTGGCGACCCCTTGATGCGGCCCAAGGTGTCGTTCTTAGATCCGACTAATACCTTTACAGTTAGCTCATTCCAGACAGCTAGTGGCGCGGCCGATATAATCTCGCATATTCTAGAAGTCTACTTCAGTATGGACCATGATTTGTACATGCTGGACCAAGTGATGGAGGGCATGCTTAGAACTGTAATCAAATATGCTCCTATCGCCATGAAAGAGCCGGATAACTATGAAGCACGGGCTAACCTAATGTGGGCTTCTTCCTGGGCTATCAACGGGTTCCTCGTTGGCGGTAAGCAGCAGGCCTGGAGCTGCCACCCGATGGAACACCAACTATCTGCTTTTTATGATATCACCCATGGCCTAGGCCTAGCAATCCTGACGCCGCGTTGGATGCAGCATGTGCTAGACGAAACCACTGCCTGCAAGTTCCATCAATTCGGCTGTAATGTATTTGGCCTCGATGCAAGCTTGGAGCCAATGGTTGTGGCAAAGAAGAGTATCGAAATGCTGTCAGATTTCTTCTTCCATACCCTCGGTTTAGAGAGTAGCCTGTCACAAGTCGGCATTGATGCCGCCAATTTCACCGAAATGGCGCAGAAAGCCTGCAAAGGCGGCGTAATAAACGGCTTTAAGCCGCTTAACCAGCAGGATGTCGAAAGCATCTACCGAATGTCTCTTTAGCTGGGACCTGCGTTATCAAGGAAAATACTAGAGACGATAGAGGCGAGATGAAATGCTTACACATGTTGGAACTCAAACCATAGAAACAGAGCGGCTTGTTTTGCGCCGGGTAACGCCCGACGACGCTGAGATGATGTTCAAAAACTGGGCGAACGACGAGGACGTTGCGCGCTATATGCGTTGGTCGCCCCATGGAACCGTTGAGGACACCAGGAGCATCATCGCTAATTGGTGCGATGGCTATAAATCAGCCCATAAATATCACTGGGGAATCTGCCTTAAAGACGGCGAGATAATCGGTTCCCTTAGTGTCGCTGGCATTGACGAATTTGATAGCCGGGCCGACCTCGGCTACTGCATTGGAAAAGCATATTGGGGCAGAGGGTATACCTCCGAAGCGGTCTCGGCAGTGCTTGATTACATGTTCTCTCGTGTGGGTATCAATCGCATCGAGGCGTATCATGCCGTAAGCAACCTCGCGTCCGGCAGGGTAATGCAAAAGGTCGGCATGACTCGCGAAGGTCACGCCAGGCAGAAGTATAAAGGCCGGGATGGTTTTGAGGACTCCGACATGTATGGAATTACTCGTGATGACTGGGAGATCCAAAAAGAAATCGCCTATTACAACTCGTTGCCCGTGACTTTTGATGGTTTCATTGAGGTGCCGATGTTGGCAAACGACGAGATTTACCTGGTCTGTACCGGGAAAAAAGAGGCTATCCCCGCTAAGAAATACGTGCCCGCCTATGATTTCGCCATCTGCAAGGGTGGGGAGCAAATAGGCGAGATTAACCTGCGAATTGGTTATACCGATGGGCTATATTATGGCGGGCAGATCGGCTACGGCGTTGATGAAAAGCAGCGAGGGCACGGATATGCAGCTCAGGCTTGCCGTCTACTGCTGCCGGTGGCCAGAGCGCACGGCATGAAAAAGCTACTCATCACTAATGATCATACCAACCATGCTTCAAAGCGTGTCTGCGAAAAACTTGGGGCCCGCTTCCTGCGTGTGGCACCCCTCCCTGAATGGCATGAGCTTTATCAAGAGGGGCAGCGATTTGAGAATATATTCGAGTGGGACATCGAAGCATAGCGCTCGGTCATGGTTGCACTTCTGTCCCAGTAAATAGGGCCACACACCCGCTAGCGGGCTGTGGCCTTAGAAAACGAAGCAATCTGCCAAGGCGACCGTCCCCGTTGTTGGTGCCCCCTGTCGGCTCGACAGGGGGCACTTTTTCGTTATTTTGTGGGGTTGCCGCCCTGGATAAAGGTATACATATCGTCAGTTACGGCCTGGATGTTCTTTTCACCTAAATAGGCCATATGTCCGGCCTCATACCCCTTGACAAAAACCCGCTCCATGGGCAGGTCGGAATGGTCTAAAGTGTAGTACAGAATGCCGATCTGGGTGCAGATATCATACCAGCCATTGATGAAGAAGGTGCGCATGGTTGGTGTCCGCCGCATGGCGGCACTCAGGCTCTGCGAGGTGTTCCTGCCTTTAATGTCGTTATTCCAGCTAGCCCACAGTGAGTGGGAGTTGACGAAATTGCGGTCCCACTTGATGCCGAGCAGCGGGAAGAGCTCGCCGCAGAGTACCGCTTGGAAAAAGGCGTTATACTTTCCTTCTGCCGCGTCATCACGGATACCTAATTGCTGCTCATCCAATAACGGCGCGTATTGCGGGCGGGTAATTCGCCCGTCCAGACGGGCAACTGAACGGCCCTTGTTACGCGCAACCTCAGCCCGGAACTCCACATCCTCCACAACTAAGGCCCGCTTCTCTAAGTATTCGCGGGAAACCCCGGTATAATAGATGACCCGCTCAATGATATGCTCGCGGGCCTCTCCTTGCAGTGCATTCCCCTGATAAAGGGCCAGCAGATATTCTGTATCGGCAAATTGCTTGGCTTCGGCGACAAATTCCTCCACGGTCTGCTCCGAGGGGTGATTATGATACCAGTGAACGGCAGCCAAAGTAGGGAAGGCCAAGACTGCTGGATAGACCGGTTTCTTGTCAGCAAAGAAGTTGCCCACGCTGACCGTATTGCCAATCATGATTAAGCCATCAAAGGTGACACTATAGGCCCGATCGGAGCCCGAAAGGGAGCCCATTCCAGCAACCGTGCTAGCGCGGGTGCAGCCGTAGCTTTCGCCCACTAAATACTTGGGGCTCTGCCAACGGTTATAACGAGCTAACCAAGCCTGGATGAAAGTAAGAATAGATTCAGCGTCTGGTTCGATCCCATAGAACAAGTCTTTCTTGGATTCGTCTAGCAAACGGCCGAAGCCAGTACCGACAGGATCGATGAGGACCAAATCGGCAATATCCAGGAGACACTGCTCGTTGTCGCAGGATTCATACGGCGGCAGCGGTAGGCCATCATCGTCAGCCTCACCATATTTGACCCGCTTAGTACCTAAAAACCCTACATGCACCATCATGGAAGAAGTGCCTGGGCCACCGTTAAACGCAAATATAACAGGTCGGGATTTTAAATCTTCCACATCGGAACGGAAATACGAGTAGGAGAAAATCGAGGCGATGGGCTTCCCCTCATCGTCATAAAAGACGTTGTCTTCACTGACGGTATGATAGGGGATTTTTGCACCACGCAAGGTAATGCTCCCTTCTCCAGTGAAACGAGAAGGAGTGAAAACATCAGTTTTTAACATTGCTTTGCCCTCCTTGAAAAATGCGAGTTGGATCGCGACACAACCACGTCATCTTTATTGTATCACGAGCTCTATTGTAAGAGGATAGAAAGTTACTACAATCGAAATTTAATCAGATATATAAAGGAAGGGCTTCAGCAGTCAGGGGGCGAATTAGCTAATATGCACTATGTATTAAGAAGGTGAATACGTAATGAAATTTCATTGGGACGTGATGCACTACCTCGCTGTGATGGTCGACATGGCAGGCTGCCCGAACCGCTGTCGTCATTGTTGGCTGGGAGCACATAGAAAC
>CALNBW010000196.1 GCA_937874815.1 uncultured Bacillota bacterium
CCTAAGCTCAAACAGTTGGCCGCCTTTAACCGTCGATGTCTAAGCACTTTTTATTTGAGGCCCCAATGCGCTTTACGCAGGACCAACGACCTTCTCCTGAACTCTCTAAATGGGCTGCGGGGTGCGTTTTGATCTTGGGGCTGTCGCAAAATGCTCTCGTAGACGTGCGCGACAGCTCCTATTCATCCTTAACACGAGTTTTGCTATCCCAGCAGTAGCTTTAGCAGCGGGACTGCGGGACGTGAGTTTTGTCCCACCCGCCTTGAGGCGGTGCGGGACAAAACTCCGTCCCCTGTCCTGCCACGGCCTTTAGCAACACCGCAGCCCCTCAGTCGATTAGTAGCTGCAAGAATGCTTGCGGGCTGAGGTCGGGGAAATAGCGGCCCAGGTCAAGGTCGGCAATGGCGGCAGCCAGAGCTTGCCGTTCGTAAGCTCTCCCAGTGAGCTGAGCAGTTAGCTTGCTCATGTCAGCGTTACTGAAGAAATCGCCGTAGATAGTGCAAGACTGGATATGTCCCCCCACAATTTGTAGGCGCACATCTATTTCGCCAAAACTATAGCGTGCACTGCGTTGCAGGTTAAACTTGGGTGCCTGCCCATAGTTCCACTGCCAGGTAGCATATTTGTCGGCTCGCAGTTGGTTAATGGCAGCGAGATCCTCGAGGCTAAGATGATAGTCTCTTAATTCCGCTCCAAACTCGGCCGCCACCGCCTCCATGACAGCGGCTTGAAACACCGTCTGACTCACGGGATGGGGTAGGTAGTCGGCAATGTTGGTGACGCGGCTGCGCACTGATTTGATGCCCTTGGAGGCAATCTTTTGTGGTTTTACTTGCAGAGCTTGCCCTAGCACACCCAGATCGGAAGCAAAAAGCAGCGTGCCGTGATGCAAAAGGCGGCGGCCCTGCCGGTACTCGGAGTTGCCGGAGAACTTGCGGCCGTCAATGAGAATATCATTGCGGCCGGAAGCCTCGGCGGTGATGCCCAACTGGGCCAGAGCGCGCACAATTGGGCGGGCGAAGCGGGCAAAGTCAAACCCCTGGCCCCCATCCTTAACAGCAAAAGTGAAATTAACGTTACCCAGATCATGATAAACTGCCCCGCCACCAGTTAAGCGGCGCACGACGGCGATGTCGTGTTGTTTAACATATTCGCTGTTGATCTCTTCCCAGGCGTTTTGGTTACGGCCAATAATAATGGCCGGGCTATTTTGCCAAAGCATAAAGCAATCGTCTTGCTGACTCAAAATAGTTAGCAGGTACTCTTCCACTGCCATGTTTAAATAGGGATCGTGGGAGCTATTGATTACATTTCGCATCAGCTTTAGACCAGATCGGTGGCCCGATAGCGCAAGATAGGCTTGCGGGCGGCCCCCACTTCATCCACGCGACCGATGGGCATGTTGTGGGGTGCCTCCTGGAGGAGGCTAGCGTCTACCTCAGCCTCGGCCGCAATCTTGATCAAAGCGGCAGCAAAATCATCAATCCGCTCACGGCTCTCCGTTTCAGTGGGCTCAATCAAGAGCGCTTCTTCCACAATGAGCGGGAAGTAAACTGTAGGCGGATGATAACCATAGTCGAGCAAGCGCTTGGCTATATCCAGTGTCGTCACTCCGTATTCTTGCTTCAGGTGGCTGGGAGTGGCAATAAACTCATGCTTACAGAGGCGATCAAAGGGGATATGGTAGTGATCTCGCAGTAAAACGCGCAGATAGTTAGCGTTAAGCACCGCATTCTCAGATACTTCCCTGAGGCCGGCAGCGCCCAAGGTCAGAAGATAGGTATAGGCCCTAACCAGGACACTAAAGTTGCCATGGAAAGCCAGCAGCCGCCCGATACTATCGGGGCGGTCATGATCGAAATAGTAGCCGCCTTCACCTTTGGCCACCAAGGGACTAGGTAAGAAGGGTTCCAGGTGTTGCTTGACACCTACCACGCCACTACCGGGCCCGCCGCCACCATGGGGGGTGCTAAATGTCTTATGCAAGTTAAGATGGACGATGTCAAACCCCATATCACCAGGTCGGGCTACCCCGAGCATGCCATTCAGGTTAGCGCCATCATAGTAAAGCAGCCCGCCACCGTCATGCACTATGGCCGCTATCTCTGTTATGTCCTCTTCGAAAAGTCCCAGGGTGTTAGGGTTAGTTAACATGATACCAGCCACTTCGTCATTCATGGCTGCTCGTAGGCTGGCCACATCAACTAAGCCGCGGGCGTTGGATTTCACTTCGACAACATCGAAGCCGGCCATATTGGCCGTGGCCGGGTTGGTGCCATGGGCACTATCCGGCACAATCATCTTGGTGCGCTTGGCATCTCCTCGTTTGGCATGATAGGCAGCCATAATCATGGCCCCGGTCAGCTCACCCTGGGCACCGGCTGCTGGCTGCAGGGTGAAGCGGTCCATGCCTGTGACAGCACAGAGGGCTTGGTCCAAACGGTACATCAGTTCCAAAGCGCCCTGCGCCGTTTCATCAGGCTGCAAAGGGTGGATTTCAGCTAAGCCGGGTAGTCGGGCCGCCCACTCGTTGATCTTGGGGTTGTACTTCATGGTGCAAGACCCGAGGGGATAAAACCCGTCGTCTACACCGTAAGCCCGCTTGGAAAGCCTGGTAAAATGGCGGACCGTCTCATTCTCAGGTAAGTCGGGCAAGGGTGGGTTGTCAGGGCGCAGTAGCTCTTCTGGTAGATTCATCTCATCAGGAACATCGAGGGGTGGGAGCTGGAAGCTGTTGCTGCCAGCTACACTAGCTTCAAAAAGTAGCTTATTCTGCATGCTTCATTCCCCCTAACACGTCAACTAAGCGGTCAATTTCCGCTTTGGTTCTTTTTTCAGTAAAGGCCAAGAGCATACCGTCGGCTAGCTCGTAGCCGCCAATGATACCCTGCTCCAGCAGGCGCTGATTGGCAGCAGCCGGGTTAGCCAGGTTAATGGCAAACTCCTTGAAGAAGGGTTGGGCAAACTTAAGGGTAACTCCCCGTGCTGTCAGCTGTTTGGCCGCATAGGTTGCCAGCTGGTGTGAGCGCTTGGCTATTTCGCGTAAGCCCCGCGGGCCAACTAGGGCCAAGTATATGGTGGCGGCCAAGGCATTAAGAGCCTGGTTAGAGCAGATATTGGATGAGGCTTTTTCCCGACGAATGTGCTGTTCGCGGGCCTGCAAAGTGAGCACAAAGGCCCGGGCGCCATTCTTATCCGTCGTTTGGCCGACTAGTCTGCCCGGTATGCGGCGCATTAACTTGCTGGTGGCAGCAAAGAAGCCCAGGTAGGGCCCACCAAAGGCGAGCGGCGACCCCAGGGCCTGCCCTTCACCTACCACTAGGTCAGCGCCTAGCTCTGCCGGGGGTTTGAGCAACCCTAGTGAAATGGGGTCAACCGCCATGATCAGCAGGGCTTTGTGGGCGTGGGCTCGCTCCGCGATAGTTGCGGCCTCCGTCTCCAGGTTGCCAAACCAGTTAGGATGCTGCAAGATTACGGCTGCAGTCTCGTCGTCAATGGCGTTCAATAGCTCATCAGCTGCACTGCCGCTAGTGGTTGTTGCTAGTTCTAGTTCGTAGTTGCCGCTGCGCCCGTAGGTGGCTAGCACTTGGCGATAAGCAGGGTTGACTGTATCTGGCACTAGGATTTTCTTGCGCCGGGTGGCATCGGCCGCTACATTGCAGGCTTCAGCTAGCGCACTGGCACCGTCGTACATTGACGCGTTGGCCACATCCATGCCCGTTAGCTCACAGACGAGAGTTTGATACTCGAAAATGGCCTGCAAGATACCTTGGCTGAGTTCGGCCTGATAAGGAGTATAGGTGGTATAGAATTCAGAGCGGAGTAGGAGCTGATCGATGGCCACCGGAATGTAATGGTCGTAGGCCCCTGCCCCCAAGAACGTAGCATGGGTCGCCGTAGACAGATTCCTGTTGGCCAGAGCCGTCAGTTCGCGTCTTAACTCTAGCTCGGATAGGCCGCGCCCCAGGTCCAGTTGCTGGAGGCGATATTGAGCCGGGATGTCTGCGAAAAGTTCCTCCATGCTCGTCATCCCTATAGCCTGAAGCATCTCCTGTCTGACCGCTGGCGGGTTAGGAACATAGGTCATATTTTAGCCCCCTTCTAGTTGGTATTGATGCGGCCGCGCCCTTGCTGTGGCGGGTTGCGCTGCTATGCCAGGTGGCAAGGTGCGCGGCCTGCGGCAAGCATCTATTCCTGCACGTGCTTCTTGTACTCCTCTGCCGTCAGCAGCGCTTCCAGTTCGTCCGGGTTAGCCATCTCCAGCACGGCAATCCAAGTGTCATAGGCATCTTCGTTGATCAGTTCCGGAGCATCTTCTAGTGCTTCGTTGATCTCCACCACTTGCCCACTTACTGGGGCGTGGATGTCAGCGATAGCTTTGACTGACTCCACCACGCCTAATTGCTCACCGGTAGCCAGTTCAGCGTCTAGTTCGGGCAGTTCTAGAAAAACGATATCTCCGAGTTTCTTCTGGGCGAAATCGGTAATGCCCACATAGGCCCGATTGCCTTCGCTCCTCACCCATTCATGGTCCTTAGTGTAACGTAGGTTTTCAGGTAAGTTCATGCTGATTTCCTCCCTTATTTTGAGTTTTTCTTGCGGCGGTACGCCGGTACGTAGAAGAGCCCTTGCCCCACTTGGGCCGGGATAAGGCGCTTTCTGACCACTATATCGATCAGCTCTCCCGGGCGTGCATACTCGGACTCAATAAGAGCCAGGCCAATATTTTTATCCAGCGTGGGGGTGTAGTACCCAGTAGTAACCTGGCCGATTTCGCGGCCATCCTTTTGCACGGGGTAGCCGGCGCGGGGCACGCCACGGCCCTGCATTTCGAACTCGACTTGCTGGCGTTTAAGCCCGGCAGCAGCTTGCTGGCGCAGAGCCGCCTGCCCGATGAATTCTGGTTTGTCCAGATTAACGAACCAAGCTAAGCCTGCCTCCAACGGGGTAATTTCTGGCCCGAGCTCTTGTCCATAGAGCGGGAGTTTGGCTTCAAAGCGTAATGTGTCCCGTGCGCCTAAGCCGATGGGGGTAATGTCTGCGCCCCCCTGGCGGAGCAACTCTTGCCAGACGTGCGGCGCATCGGCCGGGGCCAGGTAAATCTCAAAGCCGCGCTCGCCCGTGTAGCCCGTGCGGGAAATGAGCGCTGGCCTCCCCGCAACGAAACTCTCTGGGATAAAGCGGAAGAGCTTGAGGCGGCTGAGGTCATCAGGGCAGACCGACTGCAAAATTGCATCTGCCCGCGGCCCTTGGATGGCGATAAGCGCATATTGCTCAGAAAGGTCGTTTACCTCACAGTTGGGTAATTGGTGTTGCTTAATCCAGGCCAAGTCCTTGGCCGTGTTGGCAGCATTCACTACTAGCAGAAACTTTTCAGGCGAATACTTGTAGACCAGCAAATCATCGACGGTGCCTCCGTCTGCTGCGCACATCACTGTATAGGTGATTTGCAGATTCTGCAGCGCCTGCACATCAGAGGTAACTAGCAGCTGCACCATGTTCTCGGCTTCTGGGCCGCTGATCAGTATTTCCCCCATATGGGAGACATCGAAGAGGCCGGCGGCAGTGCGGACTTGTTTATGCTCAGCGATAATGCCGGCGTATTCAAGCGGCATTTCCCAACCAGCGAAGTCCACCATCTTGGCGTTGTGAGCTAGATGCAGTTCGTGGAGAGGGGTTTTTCCTAGATTCAGTTTTACCACTCCTTCGCAATCGTGACTTGAAGTAAGTTCAGCCACATTTTATTGTTCCCCAGACTGGTCATTATTTTTAGGGAAGCAAAAAACAGGACAACAAGAGAGATATACCCTTGTCGCCCTGTCTTTAGCCTGAGAGATTCGCCGTAATAGGCTTGCTCCTTGGGCGTCTGTACGACTTTCCAGAGCTATGTCAGCTTCGGTCCTGTTACCTGAGAGTTTCATCAGCAAGTGGGTGACCAGCCGATTTGCTTCTTCGGTAGGGATTAGTCCCCTTCTTCCGCCAGCTTCATCCATAAACACGTTCAATTAACTTAATTCTAGGTGAGGAGGGTAAGCTTTGTCAATAGATACAATAGGTTACCTTTATCACAAAAAGCCGCAATAAAGGCAACACGCGAAGCTGATTAGCTTCGCGTGTTTAGGTATTCATCTTAGAGTTCTTGTGCCAGTTGCTTGAGACAAGCTTCACAGATGTTCTTCCCCCGGTAGTTAAGTACATCCTCTGCATTGCCACAGAAAATACAAGCCGGCTCATATTTCTTAAGGATGATTTTTTCGGCGTCAACGTAGATTTCTAAGGAATCCTTTTCATCAATGCCGAGGGTACGCCGGAGCTCAATAGGGATAACGACACGGCCGAGTTCGTCCACCTTGCGTACAATACCTGTAGACTTCATGAAATTTACCTCCTTTTGTGACATAAATCGACAGACCTCGTAATTATTACTATAGCAATAAAACCCATGAGTTGTCCAGAGTATTAAGGCAAAAAAACAGTGATTCTGTTTGCAAGGTACAAATACGCGTTACATGCATAGTTATTAGTCTGAGCCTATGTGCCTAGTGAGTTCCCTGCTATAGGCGAAAAGGCTCATGTTGCCTTATTCTACATATTAATGCGCTCTCCTGCACCTTTTTCCAGGAAAACAACCAAAATTTGTCCAATAGGTGGCAGAACGAAGAGAATCGGCCCGCGAATATTGGGGGATAGTGGGATTTGACGCGGGCTCCACCAGGTGATATACTAAGCCACAAATTAGTATACTGAGAATGGCGAGGAAGGAAAGAGTAGCTGGGCCTCCATTCAGCAGAGAGCCGGGGCGGGTGTAAGCCGGTGGGTGGATAGCAGTGAAGATGGCTCTGGAGCCAAGCAGCCGAGTAAGGTACAAGCTGATAGTTGCTCTGCAACAATCACTTTATCACCCGCAACGCTAAAGCGTTGCTAGTATTAAGCTGTTTCCGCATAGCTGGCGGTTATCCCAGTACAGGTCGCGAGACCTATTGAGGTCGGCTTTTTTTCGCCGACGAACCAGGGTGGTACCACGGACCCCCGTCCCTGACTATTGGGATGGGGGTTTTTTGTCCCCAAAATTTTACTGAAAGAGCGAGGAGGAGTTCCCATGCCAAAGCCAACTTATTATTTGTCAACACCGCTTTACTACACCAGCGGTCAGTTGCACATTGGCCATGCTTACACCACAGTAGTTGCGGACGCAATAGCGCGCTATAAGCGCCTCCAGGGTTATGATGTCTGTCTTCTGACGGGGACTGATGAGTATGGGTTGAAGGTGCAGAAAAAGGCTGAAGCCGCGGGGCAGCAGCCGCAACAATTCGTCGATGATTTAGTAGCCGGTATCAAGGATTTATGGCAGCAGCTAGATATCCAGTATGATGTTTTTGCGCGTACGACTGATGAGCAGCATGCACAGGCAGTGCAGGGCATTTTTGCAAGGCTATATGAACAGGGGGATATTTATAAAAGCGAATATCAGGGTTGGTATTGCCTGCCCTGCGAGGCTTTCTTTACAGAGTTGCAGCTTAAGGATGGCAAATGCCCCGACTGTGGTCGAGATGTAGAATGGTTAACCGAGGAAAGCTATTTCTTCCGTTTGTCTAAGTATCAAGACCGCTTGTTGGCTTACATCGAAGCCCATCCAGATTTTATTCAACCGGTAGCTAGGCGTAACGAAATGGTCAATACCTTTATTAAACCCGGCCTAGAGGACCTTTGTGTCTCGCGTACCACTTTTAACTGGGGAATACCAGTTCCCTTTGATGCAAAGCACGTTGTCT